>JAACFL010000021.1 GCA_009937385.1 Gammaproteobacteria bacterium
GGCGAGGCGCTGCCGCTGGCGGTGGCCGCGGAACTCAACGGGCTCGAGCCCGGGGACCTGGTGGTGGAGTGCCTGAGCGGGCGCGAGAACGGCGCAGGGCTCGAGATCGAGCAACGCACCGCGCTCAAGGCGACCGACGAGCGCGACGGGAATGCGGTGATCTACCGCGCCGAGATGCTACCCCCGCTGAGCGGGCTTCAGCAGTTCCAGCTGCGCGCCTACCCCTACCATCCCGATCTCGGGCACCCGTTCGAGACCGGCTGCATGCTCTGGGTGTGAGCCCTCGGAGCCGGGGAAGAGATCGTAGCGGGCGGAACGCGTAGCAGAGTTCTCCCGAGGCTCTCAGCCGACCTTGGGCAGGTGCTCCAGCGCCGCGTTGATCGCCGCCTCGGGGTAGGCGAAGTCCTCGAGCCGACCGGCGAAGTAGCTGTCGTAGGCGGCCATGTCGAAATGGCCGTGGCCCGACAGGTTGAACAGGATGGTCTGCGGCTCACCGCGTTCCTTGCACGCCAGCGCCTCGTCGAGCGCCGCGCGGATCGCGTGGCACGACTCGGGCGCCGGGATGATCCCCTCGCAGCGCGCGAACTGGACACCGGCCTCGAAGGTCGCCAGCTGCGGGACGGCGACCGCCTCGATGATCCCCTCCTGGTGCAGCTGCGAGACCAGCGGCGAATCGCCGTGGTAGCGCAGGCCACCGGCGTGGATGCCCGGCGGCATGAAGTCATGGCCGAGGGTGTACATCTTCATCAGCGGGGTCAGGCCGACGGTATCGCCGAAGTCGTAGGCGTAGTGGCCGCGGGTCAGCGTCGGGCACGAGGCCGGCTCGGCGGCGACCAGGCGCACCGCCTTGCCGGCCGCCTTGTCGGCGAGGAACGGAAAGGCCACGCCGGCGAAGTTGGAACCGCCACCGCAGCAGCCGATCACCACGTCGGGGTAGTCGCCGATCTTCTCGAGCTGCGCCTTCGCCTCCTGGCCGATCACGGTCTGATGGTGACAGACGTGGTTCAGCACCGATCCCAGGGCGTAGTTGGTGCCGTCGTGGGTCGCCGCCTCCTCCACCGCCTCGGAGATGGCGATACCGAGCGAGCCCTGCGATGCGGGGTCCTCGGCGAGGATCTTGCGACCCGACTCGGTCAGCCCGGTCGGGCTGGCCAGCACCTCGGCACCCCAGGTCTCCATCATCGAGCGCCGGAACGGCTTCTGCTCGTAGCTGACCTTGACCATGTAGACGCGCACGTCGATGCCGAACATCTGCCCGGCGAGCGCCAGCGACGAGCCCCACTGCCCGGCACCGGTCTCGGTCGCGAGCCGGCGGATGCCCGCCTGCTGGTTGTAATAGGCCTGGGCGACAGCACTGTTCGGCTTGTGCGATCCGGCCGGGCTGACACCCTCGTACTTGTAATAGATCTTCGCCGGCGTGCCGAGCGCCTGCTCCAGGCGGTGGGCGCGGAACAGCGGCGACGGGCGCCACAGCTTCAGCGCCTCGCGCACGGCATCGGGAATCGGGATCCAGCGCTCGGCCGAGACCTCCTGCTCGATCAGCGCCATCGGGAAGATCGGCACCAGCGCCTCGGGACCGATCGGCTGGCCGTCCGGCCCGAGCGGCGGCGCCGGCGGGTTGGGCATGTCGGCGACGACGTTGTACCAGTGGGTCGGGATGTCCGATTCGGTGAGCTGGATCTTGGTCTGCATGATTCCCCCTGCGGCAGTGCTTTGCGGCCGTTTTCGGTCGGGTTCGGCGGCACCGGATGGTAGCAGCAGAATCGACCGCCCGGCGAGCAGCGGGCTATTCGCGACGCCAGTCCGGGTAGATCCGCGCCATCTTCACCGCGTTGCCCTTGGTCTGCACGACCTCGACCGGGTAACCGGCAAGCTTCACCGTGGTCCCCACCTCGGGAATGCTCTCGAGGTAATCGATCAGCAGGCCGTTGAGGGTCTTCGGCCCGTCGGTCGGGAAATGCCAGCCCATGCTGCGGTTGAGTTCACGGATGGTCACCGAGCCGTCGACCAGGAAGCTGCCATCGTATCGGTGGTGAACTCGCCGACGATCTCCTCGAGCAGGTCGTCCATGGTGACCAGGCCGAGGATGTCGCCGTACTCGTTGACCACCAGGCCGAAGCGCTGCCGGGTGCGCTGGAAATTCGCCATCTGGCGGTTCAGCGTGGTGCTGGCCGGGATGAAATAAGGGTCGCGGATCGCCTGTTCGAGGTCCGAACGGGTGAACGACTCCTGCAGCAACAGATGCGGCATCTTGCGCAGGTGCACGTAGCCGACCACGTGGTCGAGGCTCTCGCGGAACACCGGCAGTCGCGCGTACTGGCTGCTGGCGAGCTGCTGGAGGATGTCGTCCCAGTCGTCGTCGAGATCGACGCCGATCACCTCGTTGCGCGGCACCATGATGTCCTCGACGGTGACCGCCTCGAGGTCGAGCACGCTGAGCAGCATGCGCCGGTAGCGTTTTGGCAGGGGGCCATGCGACTCGACCACCACCGAGCGCAACTCTTCCTGGGTCAGCGGCTTCTCGCCATGGCTGTCGGGATCGACACCGAGCAACCGCAGCAGCGAATTGGACATCCAGTTGACCACCCAGACCAGGGGGTAGAGCAGCTTCAGGAGCGGCTCGTAGACCCACGAGGCCGGGAATGCGATGCGTTCCGGATGCAGCGCGGCCAGGGTCTTCGGCGTCACCTCGGCGAAGATCAGGATCACCAGGGTCAGCGTGCCGGTGGCGATGGCGATACCGATCTCACCGAACAGGCGCAACGCGATCACCGTGGCGATCGCCGAGGCGAGGATGTTGACGAAGTTGTTGCCGATCAGGATCAGGCCGATCAGCCGATCGGGGCGCTGCAGCAGCCGTCGCGCGCGCGCCGCACCGAGGTGCCCCTCGCGCGCCAGGTGGCGCATGCGGTAGCGGTTCAGCGACATCAGGCCCGTCTCCGAGCCCGAGAAGAACGCGGACAGGACGATCAGCACGGCCAGCGTCAGGAACAGGACGCTTAGGGGAACATCGTCCAAGGGGTGGGGGGCCTCGCAGCGTGGGGTGGTGGTTTCTTTCTACGGACGCCCGCGAGGGCTGTCAACGCCGATCCGGACCGGCCTGGGTGCGACTCAGACGCGCTGCAGGACCAGCTCGAGCACGAACTTGCTACCAAAGTAGGCGAGCATCAGCGTGGCGAAGCCGGCCAGCGTCCAGCGGATCGCCACGCGTCCGCGCCAGCCGAGCTTCCAGCGCCCCCACAACAGCACCCCGAACACGCCCCAGGCAGCGATCGACAGCACCGTCTTGTGGATCAGGTGCTGGGCGAACAGGTCCTCGAGGAACACCAGGCCGCTGAGCAGCGAGATACTGAGCAGCACGAAGCCGACCGCGATCATGCGGAACAGCAGCCGCTCCATGGTCTGCAGCGGCGGCAGCGCACGGATGATGCCGCCGGGCTGGCGGTTGTGCAGGTGGCGGTCCTGGACCGCGAGCAACACCGCCTGGAACGCCGCGATGGTCAGCAGGCTGTAGGCGAGGATCGAGCTGACGATGTGCAGGTCGAGACCGCGTGAGCTGCCGCTGATCACCGTCCCGCCACCCGGGGCGAGCGCACTGGCCAGAGCGAACAGGCCGGCGATCGGAAAGATGGCGATGCCGAGGTTCTCGACCGGCATGCGCCACGCGGCCACCACCAGCAGCAGCGCCACGGCCCAGGCGGCCAGCGAGCCGGCGTTGAACAGGCCAAGACGCAGCCCGCCGTCGACCATGGTGGTTGCCAGCACCAGGTAGCCGTGCAGCAGCACGCCGGCCAGCGCAAGCGCCAGTGACGCTCGGCTCGATACCGTGGCGGCTTCGGCACCGCGCAGCATGCGGCGGCCGAGCAGAACCGCGGCGACAGCGTAGAAAAGGCAGGCGACGGCGGCGGCGATGAGGAGCATAGACGATGAAAAAACGTTGGAAAATAAGGCCGAGGCATCTTCGCACAGTTGCGTTCGGCATTGGAAGCGTGGCACCTTGCACGCATCGGTAGCGCACGAGCCAGGCAAACGGATCCCAGCCATGCGATTGCAAGTTCTCGGTTGCAGCGGAGGCATCGCCGCGCGCCACTGGACCACGGCGCTGCTGCTCGACGACGACGTGCTGATCGATGCCGGCACCGGGGTTAACGAGCTCTCGCTCGAGGCAATGGCCCGGCTGCAGCACGTGGTGCTGACCCACTCGCACCTCGACCACATCGCCTGCCTGCCGCTGCTGATCGACAGCGTGTTCGACCGGCTCGCTCAGCCGCTCACGGTGCACGGCCTGCCCGAGACCCTGCGCGCACTGCGCCAGCACATCTTCAACGACGTCATTTGGCCCGACTTCTCGCGCCTGCCCGACCCGGCACGGCCGGTGCTGCGCTACGCCGAGCTGCAACCCGGCACGCCGCTCGAGCTCGGTGAACGGACTCTGACCCCGATCCGCGTCAACCACTCGGTGCCGGCGGTCGGCTACCGCATCGACGGCCCCTCGGGCAGCCTGGTGTTCAGCGGCGACACGACCACCAACGACGGGTTGTGGAACGTGCTCAACAGCCAGCCGCCGTTCCAGACCCTGATCGTCGAGGCGGCGTTCAGCGATGCCGACCGCGAGCTCAGCATCGCGTCGCGCCACTACTGCCCCGAGCTGCTCGCCGCCGACCTGCGCAAGCTGGCGCACCGGCCAAAGGTCTACCTGACGCACCCGAAACCGGGCGACGAGGACATCATCTTCAGCGAGTGCCGCAAGCACCTCACCGGCTACGACCTGCACCGGCTGTGTGAGGGCGACACCTTCCACCTATAATCCGCCCCCCCGGCCGGTGTCACCCGGCCGCATCATGAGTCTCACGGATCCATGTTCGAGAATCTGAGCCAGCGACTGGGCGGCGTGATCCGCAACCTGCGCGGACAGGCACGCCTGACCGAGGAGAACATCAAGGACGCCCTGCGCGAGGTGCGCATGGCGCTGCTCGAGGCCGACGTCGCACTGCCCGTGGTGCGCGGCTTCATCGATCGGGTTCGCGAGCGCGCCGTCGGCCAGGAGGTGCTCAAGAGCCTCAGCCCGGGCCAGGCGCTGGTCAAGGTGGTGCACGACGAGCTCGTGACCACGATGGGCGAGGCCAACGACGCCCTCGACCTGGCCGCGCAGCCGCCGGCCGTGATCCTGATGGCCGGCCTGCAGGGCTCAGGCAAGACCACCACCAGCGCCAAGCTGGCGCGCTGGCTGCAGGAGCGCCTGGGCAAGAAGGTGCTGCTGGTCAGCTGCGACGTCTACCGCCCGGCCGCGATCGACCAGCTGCAGACCCTGGCCGGCGAAGTCGGTGCCGAGTTCTTCCCGAGCAATCCAGACCAGCAGCCGGTAGCGATCGCTGGCGCCGCGCTCGAGGAGGCACGACGCAGGTTCCTCGACGTGGTGATCGTCGATACCGCCGGCCGGCTGCATGTCGATACGGGGATGATGGACGAGATCCGCGCGCTCAATGCCGCGGTCGAACCGGTCGAGACCCTGTTCGTGGTCGACGCGATGACCGGCCAGGACGCCGCCAACACCGCGCGTGCCTTCAGCGACGCGCTGCCGCTGACCGGCGTGATCCTGACCAAGGCCGACGGCGACGCGCGCGGCGGCGCGGCGCTGTCGGTGCGCGAGCTGACCGGCAAGCCGATCAAGTTCCTCGGCACCGGCGAGAAGAGCGAAGCACTCGAGCCGTTCCACCCCGACCGCATGGCCTCGCGCATCCTCGGCATGGGCGACGTCGTCAGCCTGGTCGAGGAGGTCCAGCACAAGGTCGACCGCGACCAGGCCGAGAAGCTCGCGCACAAGATCAAGAAGGGCAAGGGCTTCACCCTCGAGGACTTCCGCGACCAGCTCGGCCAGATGGAGAAGATGGGCGGCCTCGAGAGCCTGATGGACAAGCTGCCCGGCATGGGCGAACTGCCGAGCGCGGTGCGCAACCAGGTCGACAACCGCGAGATGCGGCGCACGGTCGCGATCATCAACTCGATGACCCCGCAGGAGCGGCGTCACGTGCAGATCATCAAGGGTTCACGCAAGCGGCGCATCGCGGCCGGCTCCGGGGTCCAGGTGCAGGACGTCAACCGCATGCTCAAGCAGTTCACCCAGATGCAGAAGATGATGAAAAAGGCCTCCAAGGGCGGCATGGCCAAGATGATGCGCGGCATGCAGGGCCGGTTGCCGCCCGGCATGCGCTTCTGAGGGCGGCGCGCCCCTTCCATTGGGGCGCAGGGCAGATATAATAGGCTGTTTCGTGGACCGCCCCGCTGGGGCGGTTGCTTTACTAGAGAGCACAAAAGGACAGTACCAAGCATGGTCACCATTCGCCTCGCCCGGGGCGGCGCCAAGAAGCGGCCGTTCTACAACATCGTGGTCACCGACCGCCGTAACCGCCGTGACGGCCGTTACATCGAGCGCATCGGTTACTTCAACCCGATCGCGTCAGGGCAGGCCGAGCGCCTGGTCGTCGACCGCGAGCGGGTCGACTACTGGCTGGGCCAGGGGGCGCAGGCCTCCGAGCGGGTCGCGCACCTGCTCAAGGCCAGCGCCTGACCGGGCGCGTTCCGGGCAACCGGGACGCAGGTTCGAGGTGATGACCGGCCCGGGCACGCGCGTGCCGCTGGGCAGGGTCGGCGGACCCTACGGGGTGCGCGGTTGGGTCCGGGTGAGTTCCGGCACGGAACCGCCGGAGCGGATCCTGGAGTACCGCCCCTGGCTCATCGAGCGTGGGGGCACATGGCAGCCGTTCGAGGTGCTCTCGGGACGGCTGCACGGCAAGGGCCTGGTGGTGCAGCTCGCCGGCTGCGATGATCGCGACCAGGCCGCGACGTTCGCTGGCGCCGAGATCGCGGTTCCGCGCTCCGCGCTGGCCGAGCTGGAGGCCGACGAATACTACTGGGCCGACCTGGTCGGCCTGGAGGTGGTGACCACGGTGGGCGAGGAGCTCGGCACGGTCGACCACCTGATCGAGACCGGCGCGAACGACGTGCTCGTGGTTCGCGGCGACAGGGAACGGCTGATCCCGTTCACCCCGGGCCACGCGGTGGTCGAGGTGGACATGGAGCGGCGGCGGTTGACAGTGGCATGGGACCCGGCGTTCTGAGGCGCATCGACGTCGTCACGCTGTTCCCGGAGCTGGTCCGGGCCGTGACCGGCAGTGGCGTCACCGGGCGCGCGGCCCAGGCCGGGCTGCTCGAGCTGGTGACCTGGAACCCGCGCGATTACGCGCAGGACCGGCACCGGACGGTCGACGACCGGCCCTACGGCGGCGGCCCGGGCATGGTCATGATGCTCGCGCCGTTGCGAGACGCGATCCACGCGGCACGGGCCGCGGCCCCGGCGGGCAGCCGGGTCGCCTACCTGTCACCGCAGGGGAGGCGGCTCGACCAGGCCGGGATCGAGACGTTGGCAGGCCGACCGGGGCTGATCCTGGTGGCCGGCCGCTACGAGGGCATCGACGAACGGCTCGTCGATGCCGAGATCGACGAGGAGTGGTCGCTCGGCGACTTCGTCCTCAGCGGTGGCGAGCTGGCGGCGATGGCGATCGTCGACGCCGTGACCCGGCTGATCCCGGGCGCGCTCGGCGACGCGGACTCGGCCGAGCAGGACTCCTTCGTGGATGGCCTGCTCGACTGCCCGCACTACACGCGACCGGAGGTCGCGGACGGGCGCACGGTGCCGGCGGTGCTGCTCAGCGGCGACCACGCGGCGATCGCGCGCTGGCGGCGCAAGCAGGCGCTGGGACGCACCTGGGAACGGCGGCCCGACCTGCTGGAGCAGGTCGAGCTGGACGAGGAGCAGCAACGGCTGCTCGATGAATACATCGCCGAACAGGCCAACGAGGCGTGACGGCAGGCAACTGGGTACGGAGAAGCACGATGAGCAACATCATTCAGGAGCTGGAAGCGGAGCAGATGACCCGCGAGGTGCCGGAGTTCGGCCCCGGCGACACCGTGGTCGTCCAGGTCAAGGTCCGCGAAGGCAACAACGAGCGCCTGCAGGCCTTCGAGGGCGTTGTCATCGCCAAGCGCAACCGCGGCCTCAACTCGTCGTTCACGGTGCGCAAGATCTCGCACGGCGAAGGCGTCGAGCGCGTGTTCCAGACCTTCAGCCCGCTGATCGGCGACATCAAGGTCAAGCGCCGCGGCGACGTGCGTCGCGCGAAGCTCTACTACCTGCGCGACCGGCGCGGCAAGTCGGCGCGGATCAAGGAAAAGATCTGATCCACCGCGGCGCCACCCTGCTGGCGCCGCCCGGGGAGGCCGACGGTCTCCCCGGAGTCCCGCTGCCGACCCCCACACGCACTCCCCTGCCCTTGCTTGGGCGGTCGCGTGCCGTGTTGCTGGCCTGCCTGCTCTGCCTGGCGCCCCACGCTGCGTACGCCGCCAGCTCGGAGCTGGATGCGCTGCGCAAGGCCGGGACCCCGCGCCTCGCGCTCAGCGTCATCGACGCCGAGCAACCCGCCCTGGCGACCGACCGCACCGGATGGCTGGAGTGGGAACGGGCTCGCCTCGAACTGCTCCGTGAACTGGAGGAGTGGACCGCGATCGAGGCGCGCGTCGCCAACCACCCGACCGGGCTGCCACGTCGCTTCACCGACCTCAGCCGCACCCTCCAGGCCGAGGCCGCGCTTGCCAACGGCAACGCGGCCATCACCCAAGCCCGGCTGCGCAGCCTCGTCTGGCAAGGCCAGCCCGCGGCTCCCGAGACGCTCCAGCGCTGGCGCGAGCTGCTGATCCACGCCTACCTGCGCGATGACCTGACCGAGGACGCCCACCTGGCAATGCTGCGTTACCGCCAGGACTACGGCGACAGCGATCCGGCACTGCGTGTGCTTGGAGCACGTATCCTGCTGCGCGCCGGACGCCCCACAGCGGCACTCGCCGCGCTCGGCGATGCCGCCGACCCGGTCGCCGACGCACTGCGCCTGCTCGCCGAACTGCGTGCCGGGCGCACGCAGGCCGACCAGGTCGGCGAAGCCGCCATGAAACAGGCTGGCGTGCTCGCGGACGACCCGCTCGGAGCGACCCGCTACTGGGCCGTCGCCGTGGCCGCGGCCACGCTCGGCGAGCAGGGCGCCGCGAGGATCACCGCCCTGGAAACCGGGCTGCCGATCACCGATCTGCCAGCCAGCGAGGCACCGTTCACGCTGACGCCGGACGACCTCTGGCAAGCCTACCGGGTCCATGGCGAGACCCTCGCGAACCGCGCACAGCTGCTGGTTGGCCAGGACATGGCATGGTTCGAACTCGCCGAGGCGCGCGCCGCGGAGGAGCCGCTCGTCGCCCGCGCCCTGTTCGCCACGCTGGCCCAGCGCGCACGCGATGCGGAACGGCGCGCCGCGAGCCATGCCGCGTTCGCCACCCTGCTCGCCGCCACGCCGCGCGGTGCGATGCTGATCGGGCGCCTCTACCTCGAGGACGGCGCCCCGGCCGGCCGTGTCGACGACCTGCCGCCCAGCCTGCGCCTGCAGCTCGCCGACGCGGCCCTGGACTCCGGTGACACGGCCACCGCAGCCCTGCTCTACCGCGCCATCGACACCCCGCCGCAGGAGGCCGACGCGTTCGCCTGGCGACTGCGCCGCGCACGCCTGTTGAGCGAGGCCGATGCCATCGATGCCGGTGGCGAGGCGCTGCTGGCCCTGGTGCGCACGCAGCCCGAGCGCGCGGCGGCCGAAATCGAGGCACTGCTGCCGGCAGTCGTCGACCTGCAGCAGGCGGGAGCGCACGCCGCTGCCGACGAGGTGTTGAAGGCGCTGCTCGCCGACCCGCAGGACGACCCTGCGACGCACCGCGCCCTGCTGCTCGCCCTCGCCACCAGCCGGGAGGCCCTGGGCCAGCCCCTGAGCGCGGCACGCCTCTACCTTCACGGCGCGCTGCTGCCGGGCACCGATGCCGACGACACCATGGGGCGGAAGGCTCGGCACGACGCCGTCGGTGCACTGGTCGCGGCCGGGCTCCAGGAGGACGCGATCGCGCTCCTCGAGGGGCTGGTGACCGTCACGCCCAAGAAGGCACGCGGCCCCCTCGAGGCGGAACTCGCGCAGCTGCGCGAGGCGCGCAGGTGAGCCGGGCGGTCCACTACGACGCGGTGATCGCGAGCCCGGTCGGCCCGCTCGGCCTGGCGCAGGACGGCGACGCGCTGGCCCGGGTCGCCTTCCTCTCCTCGCGCCATCGGCTGCGCCCCCCGGCCACGCCACTGCTCCGCGAGGCGGCCGCCCAGCTCGACCGTTACTTCACCGACCCCGACTGGCGCTTCGACCTGCCGCTCGGCGAGCACGGCACGCCGTTCCAGCGCCGGCTCTGGGCCGAACTGCGCGGCATCCCGCGCGGCGAGACGCGCAGCTACGGGGCGCTGGCCACGCAGCTCGACTCGGGCCCGCGCGCGGTCGGCGGCGCATGCCGCGTGAATCCGCTGGTGATCGTCACGCCGTGCCACCGGGTGGTCGCCGCGCGCGGCGGGCTCGGTGGCTTTGCCGGCGCGACTGCGGGCCGGCCGCTGCAGACCAAGCGGTGGCTGCTCGACCACGAGGCTCCACGGTGACCGCCGAGGGTGACCGCGCACTGATCGATGCCTTTCTCGATGCGCTGTGGATGGAGCGTGGCCTGAGCGCGAACACCCTCAACGCCTACCGCACCGACCTGGCCGGTTTCGCCAAGTGGCTCGGGGAGCACGGCGGAGGGCTGGCCTCGGCGCGACGCGACCAGCTGCAGGGCTACCTCGCCTGGCGTGTCGGCCAGGGCGCGCGACCACGGACCACCGCGCGGCTGCTCTCCTCGCTGCGCCGTTTCTACCGCCACCTGGTGCGCGAGGGCCGTCGCAACGACGACCCCAGCGCACGCATCGACGCCCCACGCCTCGGACGCCCGCTGCCGAAGACGCTGACCGAGGCCGAGGTCGAGGCGCTGCTCGCAGCACCCACCGTCGCCACCCGGCTCGGCCTCCGCGACCGCGCAATGCTGGAGCTGCTCTACGCGACCGGGCTGCGTGTTTCGGAGCTGGTCGGCCTGCGCGTCGAGCAGGTCAACCGCCAGCACGGCGTGCTGCGCGTGGTCGGCAAGGGCAACAAGGAGCGCCTGGTGCCGCTCGGCGAGGAGGCGCTCGCCTGGCTCGATCGTTACCTGGCCGAGGCGCGTGGCGACCTCAACCGCGGCCATGCCGACCCACACCTGTTCCTGACCGCACGCGGTGGCCCCCTGACCCGCCAGGCCTTCTGGCACCTGATCCGCCGCCACGCGAAGCAGGCCGACATCCGCCATCCACTCTCCCCACACACGCTGCGCCACGCCTTCGCGACCCACCTGCTCAACCACGGCGCCGACCTGCGCGTCGTCCAGCTGCTGCTGGGTCACAGCGACCTCTCCACGACCCAGATCTACACCCACGTCGCGCGCGAGCGCCTCAAGCAGCTGCACGCCGAGCACCATCCCCGGGGCTGAACTTGTCGCGGTCTGCACCACGGGCGCTGTAGGCCGTGGCTGAATTTCCTGTCGCACAGATCACCACGCCGACGGATTTGGAACCGCCGAAATGAATGCCGAAACGGCTTTATCTTGCTGTTTATATTCGAATTAAATGTTGAATCGACGTTCTGTTAAAGCGCTTGCTCGTGCCATTTATCAGGATTGCAGGATCCTCGCCGGGGGGCCACATTCAGCGCCCCGGAGCCATGCCGGGACCGCCAAGGAAGGCGGTGCCACGCCAGGGAGGGCGCGGCAGGGCGGCAGGACGCCGCCGGACTCGCCAGGGGTGATCCTGGGCATCGGCCGCAAGGACGCGGGAGATGCTGGCCAAGGGAGGACCAGGCGAACGCGGGCGACCTACGGGTCGCCCGTTTTTTTTGGAGTTCAGCTGCTTGAGCTGGCACCAGCCGATAGAATTTTAGTATCGTTATTGATACCATTATAGATGCGCACAATTGCCGACATCGTCGAGGCAATGAAGGCCAATCCGCGAGGGATCAAGTTCAAGGATCTTGCGAGGGTGTGCGATGCCTGCTTCGGTGAACCGAGGCAACGAGGAACCAGCCACCATGTCTACAAGACGCCGTGGGCTGGCGATCCCAGGGTCAATATCCAGTCCGACAAGGGAATGGCCAAGGCATACCAGGTCAAGCAGGTTCTCAAGGCGATCGAAAAGCTGGAGGCAACGAGATGAGTGACCGTTACAGCTATCGTGTCATCTGGTCGGAAGCCGACCAGGAACACGTCGGGCTATGCACTGAATTCCCTTCGCTCTCCTGGCTGGCAGAGACACCAGAAAAAGCTCTGCGAGGCATCCGAAAGGTGGTCTCTGGCGTGGTCGAGGATATGCGTGCAAATGGTGAGACGCCGCCCGAACCGCTCTCGACCCGCAAGTTCAGCGGAAAATTCCAGGTTCGGGTGACACCGGATATCCACCGTCACCTGGTCATGGAAGCAGCCGAGGAAGGGGTGAGCCTCAACCGGCTGGTAAGCGCACGCCTGGCGCTTGGTTGAGTCGCATATCCGCCGATGACCGGAGGCCAGCATCGGCATCCCCGATGCCCACCCCGCGCATTCGAGTCTGGGCTTGTCGCGGTCATGAGGCCGCGCCTACGACGCCAGTGCATCTCCAGCAGGAGCGTCGTCCACGACGCGAAACAGTCCCGGCGGAGACCCATCCAGCCTCGGACGGCCTCACCATACGAAGCCATCAGGAATCTTCAGTCAATCGCCTGAGTTCGTAGAGCGCCTCGAGCGCCTCGCGTGGCGACAACGCGTCGGGATCGAGCGCACGCAACGCGTTCTGCAGGCGGTCGTCTCGCGCGTCGAACAGCCCCATCTGCTGGACGTCGCGGGGCTGCTCGGCCACCACCTCGGCGTGGCTGCGCGCCTCGAGTTCGGCGAGGCGCCGGCGCGCGGCATCGATGACCTCGCGCGGCACGCCGGCCAGGGCCGCGACCTGCAGGCCGTAGCTCTGGTTGGCCGGCCCCTCGCGTACCGCGTGCAGGAACACGATGCGCTCACCGTGCTCGACCGCGTCGAGGTGCACGTTGGCGACGGCGTCGATCTCCTCGGCCAGCGCGGTCAGCTCGAAGTAGTGGGTCGCGAACAGCGTGAAGGCACGCACGTCGCGCGCCAGCCGCTCGGCGCTCGCCCACGCCAGCGACAGGCCGTCGAAGGTGCTGGTGCCGCGTCCGACCTCGTCCATCAGCACCAGCGAGCGGTCGGTCGCGTTGTTGAGGATGTTGGCGGTCTCGGTCATCTCGACCATGAAGGTCGAACGGCCGCCGGCCAGGTCGTCGGAGGCGCCGATGCGGGTGAAGATGCGGTCCAGCGGGCCGAGTTCGGCGCTCTGGGCCGGGACGTAGCTTCCCGCGTGGGCGAGCAGCGCGATCAGCGCGACCTGGCGCATGTAGGTCGACTTGCCGCCCATGTTCGGCCCGGTGATCACCAGCATGCGGCGCGCGTCGCCGAGTTCCAGGTCGTTGGCGACGAACGGCTCCTGCTGCACCGCCTCGACGACCGGGTGACGGCCGGCGACGACACGCAGGCCGGGCGTGGTGACCAGTTGCGGGCGGCAGAGGTCGAGCGCCTCGGCACGCTCGGCGAGGGTGGCCAGCACGTCGAGCTCGGCGAGCGCCGAAGCCACGACCTGCAGCGGGCCGAGCTGTTCGGCGATGGCGTCGAGCAGGCCTTCATAGAGCTGCTTTTCGCGCGCCAGGGCCCGCTCGCGGGCGCTCAGCACGCGATCCTCGAAGCCCTTCAGCTCGGGCGTGATGTAGCGCTCGGCGTTCTTCAGCGTCTGGCGCCGCTGGTAGTCGACCGGCACCTTGTCGGCGTGGCTGCGACCGAGCTCGATGTAGTAGCCATGCACCCGGTTGTAGCTGACCTTCAGCGTCGCCACGCCGGTGCGCTCGCGTTCGCGCAGCTCGAGCTCGGCGAGGAAGCCGTCGGCATTGCGGCTCAGGCCGCGCAGCTCGTCGAGCTCCGCATCGTAGCCCTCGGCGATCACACCGCCGTCGCGCAGCACCACCGGCGGCTGCTCGATCAGCGCCCTGCAGAGCAGGTCGTGCATCGCTGGTTGTTCGACCAGCGCGCCGGCGATGGCATAGAGCAGTGACGCCTCGAGGCTGCCGAGCCCCTCGTGCAGTGCCGGCAGGCGGCCGAGGGCGTCGCGTAGGCCGACCAGGTCGCGCGGTCGGGCGCTGCGCAGCGCGACGCGGCTGAGGATGCGCTCGACGTCGGCCGTGCCGCGCAGCACCTCGCGCAGTCCGGCATGGGCGCCGTTCTCCAGCAGCACCGCGATCGCCCCGTGGCGCAGGCCGAGCGCGGCCTGGTCGCGCAGCGGCCGCTGCAGCCAGCGTCGCAGGCAGCGTCCGCCCATGCTGGTCACGGTGCGGTCGAACACGCCGACCAGGGTCTGCTGGTCGCGGCCACCGAGGTTGCGGTCGATCTCGAGGTTGCGCCGGCTCGCCGCGTCGAGCACCAGGGCCTCGTCGTGGTGTTCGACCGCGAGGCCGCGCAGGTGTGGCAGCGCGCCACGCTGGGTGTCGCGCACGTACTGCAGCAGGCCGCCGGCCGCGCCGACCGCCAGCTCCAGCCCCTCGCAGCCGAAGCCTGCGAGGTCGCGGGTGCCGAACTGGGTGCACAACGCACGGTGGGCAGCCGCGGGGTCGAAGTGCCAGGGCGGCAGGCGGCGCCGCGCCGCGTCGGGCAGTTCGGGCAGCGGCACGTCGTCGTCGGGCACCAGCAGTTCCGCCGGCTCGAGGCGCACCAGCTCGCCGCGCAGCGCGTCGTCACCGTCCACCTCGAGCAGAGTGAAACGGCCGCTGCTGAGATCCAGCGCGGCGAGGCCGTAGCGCGCATCCCGCCCGAGCAGCGCCACGATCAGGTTGTCGCGCCGGTCGTCCAGCAGCGCGTCCTCGGTGAGCGTGCCCGGGGTGACCACGCGCACCACCTCACGCGCCACCGGCCCCTTGCTCGCCGCCGGGTCGCCGACCTGCTCGCAGATCGCCACCGACTCGCCGAGGCGCACCAGTTTCGCCAGGTAGCCGTCGACCGCGTGCACCGGCACGCCGGCCATCGGGATCGGGTTGCCGGCCGACTTGCCGCGGGCGGTCAGCGTGATGTCGAGCAGTTCCGCGGCGCGCCTGGCGTCGTCGTAGAACAGCTCGTAGAAATCCCCCATCCGGTAGAACAGCAGGATGTCGGGATGCTCGGCCTTGATCGCCAGGTACTGCTGCATCATCGGCGTATGGCTGGCGGCGGCGGACTTGGCTGGGCTGGGCATCGCGGCAGTGTAGCGAAGGCGCCGCTCGAGCGGCCAGCCGTCGGGGTTGCTCCGCGCCGCGTCGCTCGCCTAGGCTGACCGACGATGGACGATCTCGACTCCCTCGCGCACGCGGTCGCCGAACGCATGCTCACCGATGGCCTGTGGCTGGCCACCGCCGAGTCGTGCACCGGCGGCTGGGTCGCCAAGGTGCTGACCGACATCGCCGGCAGCAGCGGCTGGTTCGAACGCGGTCTGGTCACCTACTCCAACCGCGCCAAGCAGGAGCTGCTCGGCGTGCCCACGGCGCTGCTCGAAGCGCACGGCGCGGTCAGCGGTGAGGTCGTCGCGGCGATGGCCAGCGGCCTGCGCTCGCGGGCGGCGGTCGACGTCGCGCTGGCGATCAGCGGGGTCGCCGGCCCGGGCGGCGGCACGCCGGACAAGCCGGTCGGCACGGTCTGGTTCGCCTGGGACGCCGGCATGCCGCGCACCGCCTGCCTGCACTTCGCCGGCGACCGCGAGGCGGTGCGTCGCCAGGCGGTCGCGCACGCGCTGCGGGGCCTGCTCGATGCCCTCCCCTCGCGCTAGGAGCTACCGACTCTTCTTCGCCCTGTGGCCGTCGGCGGAGCTGCGCGACACCCTCGCGGCCTGGTCACGGCAACACGCCCCGCAAGGCGCCCGGCCGGTGCGTCCGGACAACCTCCACCTCACCCTCGCGTTCCTCGGCAGCCTGCCCGAGGAGCGTCTCGACGCGGTGCACGCGGCAGGCGCGGCCCTGCGCGCGGCGCCGGTACGGCTGGAGCTGGCCCGCGTCGAGCACTGGCCGCGCCCACGCCTGCTGTGCGCGCTGCCTGCCCCCGGACCCGACCCGCTCGCCGGCCTCGCCACGGCCCTGCGTGAACAGCTCACCACTCACCGCCTGCCGGTCGAGACACGACCGTTCCGCAGCCATGTGACGCTGGTGCGCAAGGTGTCGGGAACCTGGTCGGGTGCCACGTTCGACCCGCCGCTCACCTGGGTCGGCAAGCGATTCGCGCTGGTGGTCTCCGAGAGCACGCGCGAGGGTGTCCGCTACCGCGAACTGGCCGGCTGGCCGCTGCGCGACGTGGGTTGACCAGGCTCACCTGGCGAGCCTGTGCGGTGCCATCCTTGGCGCCAGGCCACGATTAACGTGCCCCTTGGAATACCGGCCAGGACAAGCACACGCCATGACCAGCCAGCCCGATGGAACGACCACGGCCGAAGCCAGCCCGAACGACCTGCGCCAGGTCAGCTGTCGTACCGATCCGACAGCCGATCGCGCCGTTTCGCCATGGCCGCTACCAGGGGGCTGTGAAATAATCGAGGCCTCGCCGAAACCCAAACGCACACCCCTGCCAGGACCCAAAAAGACTATGGATGACAATCGACAGAAGGCCCTCAACGCCGCGCTCGGCCAGATCGAGCGCCAGTTCGGCAAGGGCGCGATCATGCGCATGGGCGACAGCACCGTACGCGACGTGGAAGTGGTCTCGACCGGCTCGCTCGGCCTCGACGTCGCGCTCGGCGTCGGTGGCCTGCCCTACGGGCGCGTGGTCGAGGTCTACGGCCCGGAGTCGTCCGGCAAGACCACGCTGACGCTGCAGGTGGTGGCCGAGGTGCAGCGCCAGGGCGGCACCGCGGCGTTCATCGACGCCGAGCACGCCCTCGACCCGAGCTACGCCGAAAAGATCGGCGTCAACGTCGACGACCTGCTGGTCTCGCAGCCCGACAACGGCGAGCAGGCGCTGGAGATCGCCGACATGCTGGTGCGCTCCGGCGCGGTCAACCTGGTGGTGGTCGACTCGGTCGCCGCGCTGACGCCCAAGGCCGAGATCGACGGCGACATGGGCGACTCCCACGTCGGCCTGCACGCGCGCCTGATGTCGCAGGCGCTGCGCAAGCTGACCGCCAACATCAAGCGCTCCAACACCCTGGTGATCTTCATCAACCAGATTCGCATGAAGATCGGCGTCATGTTCGGCAGCCCGGAGACCACAACCGGCGGCAACGCGCTCAAGTTCTACTCCTCGGTACGCCTCGACATCCGCCGCATCGGCGCCATCAAGAAGGGCGACGAGGTGGTCGGCAACGAGACCCGGGTCAAGGTGGTCAAGAACAAGGTCGCGCCGCCGTTCAAGAAGGTTGAGTTCGAGATCCTCTACGGCGAGGGCATCTCCCGCGAGGGCGAGTTGATCGACATGGGCGTGGAACAGAGCCTGGTCGACAAGGCCGGTGCCTGGTACAGCTACAACGGCGAGCGCATCGGCCAGGGCAAGGAGAACGTCCGCCAGTTTCTGCGCGAGCACCCAGAGATGGCCGCCGAGATCGACACCGCGCTGCGCACCAAGCTGCTGCCACAGCGGGCCGCCCCGGCCGAGGCCGGTGAGCCCGCCGAAGCCGAGGCCTGAGGGTCTCGCCGCGCTGCGCGATCGCGCCTTGGGCCTGCTCGCCCGGCGCGAACACAGCCGCTTCGAGCTGCGCCGCAAGCTGAGCGATGCGGCTCCGGAGCCCGGCGAGCTCGATGCCGTGCTCGACGACCTCGCCGCGGCCGGCCTGCAGTCCGACCGGCGCTACGCGGAGAGCTTCGTGCGCAGTCGCATCGAGCGCGGCCAGGGTCCGTTACGCATCCGCAAGGAGCTGCGCCAACGCGGCGTCGAGGCCGCGCTCGCCGAGCAGGCCCTGGCCGAGGCGGAGGTCGACTGGGACGCCCGCCTGCGCGACGTGCACCGCAAGCGCTTCGGCAACACACCGCCTGCCGACCGCCGCGAGCAGGCACGCCAAGCCCGTTTCCTCGCCCAGCGTGGCTTCCCCGACGCGGCGATCCGCGACCTGTTGACAGACCCCGGCGAAGCGTGAACCCTTGGCGATTTGCGCGCCCGCCCCGATGGCGGCGCGCGCCCCTGCCCCACCCAGGCGAAAGAGCATGAGCAGCAGCAACGAGATCCGTCAGGCGTTCCTCGACTTCTTCAAGGCCCGCGACCACGAGGTGGTGGCGAGCAGCCCACTCGTCCCGGGCAACGATCCGACCCTGCTGTTCACCAACGCCGGCATGGTGCAGTTCAAGGACGTCTTTCTCGGCCAGGATCCCCGCCCCTACACCCGCGCCACGACCACGCAGCGCTGCGTGCGCGCCGGCGGCAAGCACAACGACCTCGAGAACGTCGGCTACACCGCGCGCCATCACACCTTCTTCGAGATGCTGGGCAACTTCAGCTTCGGCGACTACTTCAAGCGCGACGCGATCCACTACGCCTGGGAGTTCCTGACCGAGGTGCTGGGCCTGCCGGGCGAGAAGCTGTGGGTCACGGTCTACATCGATGACGACGAGGCGGCCTCGATCTGGCTCGACGAGATCGGCGTCGACCCGGCACGTTTCACCCGCATCGGCGACAAGCCGGGCGGCAAGAACTACGAGAGCGACAACTTCTGGGCGATGGGCGACACGGGGCCATGCGGTCCCTGCTCGGAGATCTTCTACGATCACGGTCCCGAGGTCGTGGGCGGCCCGCCCGGCACGCCCGAGGAGGACGGCGACCGCTACATCGAGATCTGGAACCTGGTCTTCATGCAGTACAACCGCACCGCCGACGGCAGCATGACACCGCTGCCGAAGCCGTCGGTCGACACCGGCATGGGGCTCGAGCGCCTCGCCGCGGTGCTGCAGGGTGTGCACAGCAACTACGAGATCGACCTGTTCCACAACCTGATGGGCGCGGTCGCCGAGCTCGCCGGCACCGACGACCTGTCCAACAACTCGCTGAAGGTGATTGCAGACCACATCCGCGCCTGTGCATTCATGGTGGTCGACGGCGTGCTGCCGTCGAACGAGGGCCGCGGCTACGTGCTGCGCCGGATCATCCGCCGTGCGATCCGCCACGGCCACAAGCTCGGTCTCAAGGAGCCGTTCTTCCACAAGCTGGTCCCGGCGTTGAGCACCGAGATGGGGGCCGCGTTCCCCGAGCTGCCGGCCGTGCAGGACCAGGTGATGCGCGTGCTGCGCCTGGAGGAGGAACGCTTCGCCGAGACCCTCGACCAGGGCATGCGCATCCTCGACGAGCACATCGCCGACGTCGCTGCCGGCGCCGAGATCCCCGGCGAGACGCTGTTCCTGCTCTACGACACCTACGGTTTCCCGCTCGATCTGACCGCGGACATCGCCCGCGAGCGTGGCCTGAGCATCGACCGGGCCGGCTTCGACCGCGCGATGGAGGCCCAGCGCGAGCGGGCCCGCGCTGCGAGCCGTTTCGCGGTCGACTACGCGAGCCTCCCCGAGCTCGACGTCGCCACCGAGTTCACTGGCTACGACGGGCTCACCGGCGAGGCGCACGTGGCCGCACTGCTGCGTGACGGTGCGCAGGTCGAGACGCTCGCCGCCGGCGACGAGGGCGTGGTGGTGCTCGATCGTTCGCCGTTCTACGCCGAGTCCGGTGGCCAGGTCGGCGACCACGGCGAGATCCGCACCAGCGGCGGCCTGTTCGTCGTCGCCGACACCCAGAAGCACGGCCAGGCCCACCTGCACACCGGTCGCCTCGCGGAAGGGGCGCTGGCGGTGGGCGATGCCGTCATCGCCGACGTCGACCCGGGCTCACGCCAGGCCACGGCGCTGAACCACTCGGCCACCCACCTGCTGCACGCCGCGCTGCGCGAGGTGCTCGGCGAGCACGTCACGCAGAAGGGCTCGCTGGTCGAACCCGGACGGCTGCGCTTCGATTTCTCTCACTTCGAGCCGCTCACCCCGGCCCAGCTCGACACCATCGAGCGGCTGGTCAACCGGCAGGTGCGCGGCAACGCCGACGTCGAGACCGCGGTGATGGGCTACGACGAGGCGGTCGGTGCGGGGGCCATGGCGCTGTTCGGCGAGAAGTACGGCGACAAGGTGCGCGTGCTGCGCATCGGTGACTTCTCGACCGAGCTTTGTGGCGGCACCCACGTGCGCCGTGCCGGGGACATCGGCCTGTTCAAGATCGTCGGCGAGGCCGGCATCGCCGCCGGCGTGCGCCGCATCGAGGCGGCAGCGTCGCCGAGCTGGTCAAGGGCGACCGCGAGACGGTCGCGCAGAAGGTCGGCGCGCTGCTCGAGCGCAACCGCAGCCTCGAGAAGGAGCTGGCGCGCCTGAAGCAGAAACTGGCCAGCAGCGCCGGCAGCGACCTCGCCACCCAGGCGATCCAGGTCGACGGCCTGAGCGTGCTGGCTGCGCGCCTCGATGGCACCGACCCCAAGTCGCTGCGCGGCACCGTCGACCAGCTCAAGCAGAAACTCGGCAGCGCGGCGATCGTGCTCGCCGCGGTCAACGACGATCGCATCAGCCTGGTCGCCGGGGTCAGCGACGACGCCACCGACCGCATCAAGGCCGGCGAGCTGGTCAACGCGGTCGCCACGCCGATCGGAGGCAAGGGCGGCGGACGTGCCGACATGGCCCAGGGTGGCGGCAGTGACGTAGCGGCGCTCGACGGTGCGCTGTCCGCCGTAACCGACTGGGTGCGGGCGCGACTCGGCTAGCCAAAGCCTTTATTTGCCGGGGCGATTAGTGAATAATTCGCGCCTTTTCAGGCGGCACCACCCATGGCCCTGATTGTCCAGAAGTACGGCGGCACCTCGGTCGGCACGACCGAGCGCATCGAGAACGTGGCGCAGCGCGTCGCGCAGTCTCACGCGCGCGGCGACCGGATCTGCGTGACCGTTTCCGCGATGAGCGGCGAGACCAATCGCCTGGTCGACCTCGGCAATGCCATCGATCCTGGCGCCGACCGCCGCGAAGCCGACGTGCTGCTGTCGACCGGCGAGCAGGTCACCATCGCCCTGCTCAGCATGGCGCTGCAGAAGCTCGGCTGCCCGGCACGCTCGTTCACCGGCGGCCAGGCTGGCATCCTCACCGACTCGGCGCACAGCAAGGCGCGCATCCTCGACATCGACGCCACGCGCCTGCACGCCCAGCTCGACGACGGGCGGGTCTGCGTCGTCGCCGGTTTCCAGGGCCGCGACGGTGACGGCAACATCACCACCCTAGGCCGCGGCGGCTCCGACACCACCGCCGTCGCGCTGGCCGCCGCGCTCAAGGCCGACGAGTGCCAGATCTACACCGACGTCGACGGCGTCTACACCACCGACCCCCGGGTCGAGCCACGTGCCCGGCGACTCGAGCGCATCACCTTCGAGGAGATGCTCGAGATGGCCAGCCTCGGCTCCAAGGTGCTGCAGATCCGCGCGGTCGAAATGGCCGGCAAGTACAACGTGCCGCTGCGCGTGCTCTCGAGCTTCGAGGACGGCCCGGGCACCCTGATCACCTACGAGGAAGATGGGATGGAACAACCGCTGATCTCCGGCATCGCGTTCAACCGCGACGAGGCCCAGCTGACCATGGCCGGCGTGCCCGACAAGCCCGGCATCGCCCACGCCGTGCTCGGCCCGATCGCCGACGCCAACATCGAGGTCGACATGATCGTGCAGAACGTCGGCGACGACGCCAGCACCGACCTGACGTTCACGGTGCACCGCAACGACTACGACCGGGCGCTCGAGATCATCCAGCGCGTCGGCCAGGAGATCGGTGCGACCGACGTCACCGGCGACAACACCATCGCCAAGCTGTCGTTGGTCGGCGTGGGCATGCGCTCGCATGCGGGCATTGCGAGCCAGATGTTCGAGGCACTGGCCAGTGTTGGCATCAACATCCGCATGATCTCCACCTCGGAGATCAAGATCTCGGTGGTGGTCGACGACAAGTTCCTGGAGCTCGGCGTGCGCACGCTGCACGAGGCGTTCGGCCTCGCCGCAGACGAGTGAACCGCACCGCCTGCTCACGGGCGGCTTTCAATCGGGAAAAATCGGTCTAGAATCAACCACTGACGGAATACAACGAGCGCACACCCGACCAAGGTGAATAGAAGTCGAGGGATCGCGCAGTGAAACACCAAGGAAATCGGAGACAGCCGCGATGCTGATATTGACCCGCCGGGTTGGAGAAACCCTGATGATCGGCGACGAGGTGACGGTGACGGTGCTCGGGGTCAAGGGCAACCAGGTGCGCCTCGGTGTCAATGCACCCAAGGATATCGCCGTGCACCGCGAAGAGATCTACGAGCGGATCAAGCGCGAGCAGAGCGGCGAGGCGCCCCAGGAGAGCTGAACCGGGCCTCTCGCCTTGTCCTGAACCCTACTGGCCGGTATCCTTCCTCACCCCACGGAGAGATGGCCGAGTGGCTGAAGGCGCTCCCCTGCTAAGGGAGTATGGGTTAATCGCCCATCGAGGGTTCGAATCCCTCTCTCTCCGCCAATATCAAGAACGTCGAGTCCAAGCCGGCTCGGCGTTTTTTTTCGCAAGTAGATCAGAGGGATTTGAACCCGAAAAAGGGTTCGACAAGCCAACGCGCAGCGTTGACGCAGGACGCTGGCGCAGCCGGCGCCCCGAAGGGGTGAGCCGCGCAGCGGCGAATCAATCCCTCTCTCTCCGCCAATGAAGAGCATAAGCTCATGAAATAAAGCCCCTTCCCAGGGCTTTATCTCTTTTACCGACCAGTTCGACTGCACACCCCTTGGTGCTGCACCACTCATGTCCTAGCGGCAGGTCAACACCGTACCGTTGACCTCGACCTGCCCCTCTATCAGAGGCTGCTTCTCGAGCAGCGCGACCATATCGATAGGCTCGTCGATGGGCGGCGTGTCCGATGTGGTCGGCTCTTCACCCGGGGTTTGGGCCGTTTGCGTTTCATCGAGCGGCACGTTCGCCTCGACTGTCTCCTCGGTGATCGTCGTCGACGTCGGATCGGTCGGGTTCGTGGTGGTGGTCGACTGCTGGACCACGGTGCTCACCGTACCTATGGTCGTGGTCGTCGTTGGTGGTGGAGACGTCGGTGATGGAGACGTCGGTGGTGGTGACGTCGGTGGTGGAGATGGTGGCGGTGCAATCGTACCCGCCACACCCACCAGTCCGGTGGAGATGATGTTTCCGATCCCTGAGACCGAGGCCGTGGTCGCGGCGAGGAAGTTCTGCCCGCCGATGTTGAGACTTCCATTCTGGCCTATCGCGATCCCGCCGCCGAACGCGCTGCCGCCGACCATGATCGACGTGCCCGGGAAGCGGCTGAAGTGTCCACTCTTGGTGAAGTAGGTCGTACCGGCCAGCTGTGGCGAGGGGACGAGATTCTCCACCGCGATCGAGCGCAAGCCATCAAATGGCAGCATCTGCACGACCACGTTCGGGTTCACCGTCCCGGGCACCGGGTCAGTTGACGGAAGCCAGGTGCCGATCGACTGGTTGAGCGTCAGCGTGTCGGACCTGAGGTAGAGGTAGTCGCCAAAGAAATCGACAAAACCGAGTGAGATGCCGTTGGGCGCGACCAGTGCAAGGTTCGGGTCGAGCGATGACGACGGGATGGCACCCAGGGTGAACAACTCGGTGATCAGGGCCGAGTCGCCGATTCCCGGCCCACCGACGACCGGTGTTGCGACACCGTTGTGAACGATCAGGTCGAGATTGCCGAAATCGATCGTGTCGCCAGCGAAGGCGCTTAGTGCCCCGGCATCGATCAGGCCGTTGCCCGCCGCGACGGAGCTCAGGATACGGCCTCCCGCACTGAGCTGCGTCTGGCCGGTGGAGACGAGGCTCACCGCGCCCAGGGAGCCGCCAAGTGTCATGTCGGTACCCGCGTCGATGGTGAGAGTCGCTGCATCCATCGTCGCGCTGATGATGGACACCCTGTCGGGCGTTAGCACCGTTATATTCGTCGCGCTGAAGGTCGGTGGCGACGGGACACGTCCGAACTGAATCAAACCGCCTGCCTGGACGAAGAGGTCACCACTTGCGGTGAGGCTGTCCCGCATCGTCAGTTGACCACCCACACGGAACTCGGCGTTTCCAGCGATTTGCATGGAAGCTGGATTGACCACGTTGAGGGCGCCATTAGTCTGGAAGAGGACATCGGATCCAAAACTCGATCCAGTGAAGCGTAAAGTCGCCGCAGAGGCGGTGTTGGTGACGTCGATGAGCCCCGGAGTCGATCCGATCTCGAAGCTCGCGGTCCGGGTGTTGCCGAGCACCGCCCCGCCCGCGGTGACGCGGATGCTGCCGTTCAAAGCGGTTGCGGACCGAAGGAAAAGGTCGCCCGGCGCCTCGATCGTCAGATCGCCGCTTCCCGCCGTAGCGGACATCGAACTGGCGGTGAAATTCCTCAGGATGGCGCTTCCACCAGGGGCATCTGCCAGAAGGCGGTTCGAGACGACCTGCGCACCCGAGCCGATAACAAGGCCCGTGTCGCCACGAAGCGACACGGTACTCGAACGACTGCCGACTGCGATCACATCATGATTAACGGCCAAGCCGGCTCGCGAGTAGATCCGCACTTCGGCAGAACCCGAACTGCCGCCGTTCTTGGTGCTCGCCTCAATGTCACCGTTGATATTCACGGTGTCACCGAGAACGCTCACAATTGCTTTCTGGACATTCGTCAACACACCACCAGCCAAGTCGGTTCTCGCGATGAGTTCCGCCCCACTGGCGAGGAAAATGTCGCCTCCGGAGAAATTCCCGCCCGTCACCTGCAGAATCGCCTCGTTGTCTCCCTCTGCTTGCGCTAATGCCGTTACGTATCGAGCCGCGCTCCCCTCGATCAGGGGCGTGAAGGGTTTGTTGAGTTGCAGTGCGCCTGTCGCATTGAGGAACACGTTGGCATTCCCGGTCCCATCCAGACCGGCATTAGCGAAAATCATTGGCAGGTTGAGGCTCCCCGAGCCTACGATCAGGTCGCCACCCGTGGCGCGTATATCCACGCTGGCAAGGCGCCCACCAATGGCCCCGACAAACCCTACAGCACCGAATGCGTCGAAGAGCTGAGAGCGGAATGGTGACCTCAGCGTGACATCAGACCCACTTATCGTGATGCTTGCGCTACCGTTGCCGCTGGGGAAGGACGGAAACTCAAGACCGGTGATCGTTGCACTACCCGAGGCTATGGTGCGCTCGACGAAACAAAGCGGCCCACCGTAACTGCACCCTCCGAGCGGGATTGGAAAGTCACCCGCGACGATCCCGCCACCGTTCCAAAGGAACTGGCCATTCTGAGCATCGAGATTGATACTCGCGGAATTGCCACCTCCGGCAAACGCCGAGACATTACCCACATTGATCCCATTTGCGACCGCTGAAACCGTGGCATCACCTGAGGTGGCTCGCGCAGAGATATTGAATGCCGAGATCGAGCCAGACAGGCCATCGAGCGTGACGGTGGCCATCGCGTTCGTGCCAAAAGCACTTGCAGAAGCGCCACCACTGGCCATTTGGATGTCATTGCCCTGGATATCGACGCTGGCATTGGCCCCGTTTCCCCAACTCCTAGCAGTAACGAGCCCATTTCCGCGATAGCTGCCCAGAGAGCCCGCATCAATCGAAATGCTCTTCGTGTCGACCACGCTGGGTGAAGAGAAAAAATCGCCAGTGGCCACACGGCCATTGACCTGGATTCCATTTCCACTGAGTGTGATATTCGTAGGGCCAAGGAAATTTTCTGCTTGAATGTTTCCATCCACAAACAGAAACCCCGACGTTGCGATCAGTGAGAAGTTATGGGCTGCCGTGGTAGCTACCTGGCTGAGTATGTTGCCATTGATCTGAATATCCGTACCACGCACCGAACCCACGACCACGTCGCCATTGAATCCAGCGAGGATATTTACCAGCCCGTTGACGTCGATAGCAGCGGGCGCGCCACCTTCCTCAAAAAGTTGAATAATGCCGGACACATTTGGGTCGTAGTTAAAAATGTATGGTGATCCAACTCCCGTGCCACAGACACCACCAGAGCCACAGTTGACCGGTGAACCGCTGATGTCGAAGATGGGCTGCAAGAAGGGAAAGGTCGAACTGGTCGACACCGTCCCAATTCCGAGGATCAATGCCCCAGCACCGGTGGCGTCAAGTCCGTTGGTTAAATCGGTCCCGATGATGTCGTTATTGGCTACGAGCACGACGTCGGTGTTGTTGTTGAGATAGCCCTCAATCGTCTGCTCATAGACGTAGGAAATGCTCGCGCCGGTATCCAAGAACGACGAGCCGCACGAGGGACTGCAGGCTGCGTTCCCACGAATAATAATAGTTGTGGGATCGATCAGTAATGTGCCACCAGAGCCGACTTCTACCTCGCCTCGCATATTGAATTTCGTGTGACCACTGACCTCGACGAAGCCCCCCTGACCGGTCGAGCCACCCTCAGTCGTGATGCTGGCCAGCGATTCGATGTCGAGAACATCCTGCGCGACAAGCCGAATGGTGCCACCGTCGCCCGAGCCGCTGCCCTGTGCTGTGAGCTCGGCCCCATCACTGACCGTAATGTCGTTGGTCGACGTGACGAAGACCTTCCCACCATCCGCGTTTTGTTCCCCGGCATTGGCATCGACGTCACCCGCAAGCATCACGTTGCCGCCAGAGCCACCGAGGTAGACGATGCCGTCCCTCTCCTCAACGGTCCTGGCCTGGATCAACCCCTCGTGGTTGACCGCCGTCGGCAGCAGGTCGCCCTGCACCTTCGCCGTCAGGAAGATCCGTCCGCCGTCGGCATACAGCTCACCGGTGTTCTCGACTCCGGCGATCTCCGTCAGCGCCTCGCCGTCGATCGCGAAACTGATCAGGCCATCACCACCCAGATCGAGCGTCACCTGCTGGCCCGAGGCCATGACGATGTCGCCGAGGTGCGCCTCGATCAGGCCGTGGTTCGCGACGCCGTCACCGGCGAGGATCACGTAGCCGCCGTCGGCGTTGATGGTGCCGTCGTTGACGACGGTCGCCGGATCACGGCCCTCGACACGCGCGAAGGTATAGCGGCCCGTCATGAAGTCGTCGTTGGATATGCCGAACGTCGTGGCCAGAAGGCCCGCAACGTCGATCACCGCATTGGGGCCGAAATAGACCCCGTTCGGGTTGACCAGGAAGATCTGCCCGTTGGCACTCATCTGACCCAGCAACTGCGACGGGTCGTTGCCGACCACGCGGTTCAGTGTCACCGAGGTCGTGCCGGGCTGCACGAACTGCACGTACTCGTTGGTACCGATCGAGAAGCTCTGCCAGTCGATCGCGCTCTTCGCGGTCGACTGGGTGATCGTGGTCTTGGTGCCCTGCTGCGCGATCGACGCGCTGCCCGCCACCACCTGGCCGCCCTGCGGTGCGGCCAGGGCCCAGCCGGGCACGGCCAGCGAGGTGATCGCCCACACCCCACGACGCACGGCCATGGTGAGTGGCGTCTCGTGCCTGCATGGTTTGCGCATGGTGCTCCCCGACTGAGCGGATGGTGTGAATCTTGCCTTGGCTTCGACAAGCGTGGGGCCATAGTTGGTGTAATCGATGCACCCCAGGCAGGTGCTGATATGAGTCAACTCATGACCAGTTAAGCGGTCAAGCCCTCGTGAACTGTCTTGTTGCGACTTGCCCTGCGACGAGCGGCTCAACCAATGCGTATCGGCGCGATCTGCCAACACGCTTTCTCCGCACGACACCAGCGCGGCTGACACTCCATCGAGTGTTACGCCGCGCAGTGGCGATCAGATCACCGCGTTATGGATCATGGCCCGCAAGACAAGGGAGACCGGGGCAGCGGCGCCTTCAGGCAATCGGCTCAGTCGTAAAAGACCAGCGCCCGCGTCTCGATGCTCTCGCGCGGCTTCGCGTCGTCCGGCGCGTCAGGCAAATGAATCGCGGTGTGAATGCTGCAGGGCCGCGTCCCGTCATCGATCGAGTCGAAGGTCCGGAACAGCAGCACCTCGGGTGGGCGCATCGCAGAGAAGTAGCACCAGCGCTGGGCCGGATCGTGTAGCGCGAGCTGGATCTCGCCGACGTGCGTTGGCGAGCGGCGCTCGGTGTCAACCAGCTGTTCGCGCACGAGGGTGCGCGAGTCGACCAGTGCCAGTGGGTAATCTTCCACCGGGTCGGAGAGTGGACGCCAGACGTTGAGGATCTGGAACCGCCTTTGCACCATCACCTCGGCCTCGTCACCAAGGCTCTCGCGCAGGCAGACAAAGCCCGAGTTGGAGGTGTAGTCGTTGTGCACCAGCGTCGCGGGCTCGCGCACCTGCTTGCGCGATGCACGCGGCGGGCACCCGTCACCTCGCGCAGGAACGCAGTCACCTCGGGTTCGTAGAGCGTCTCGATCTGCCGGCGGTCGAGGAAGTCGTCCACGCGGGTCGGAAGCTCGAGCAGGTCGAAGCCCGACGGGTGCTGACCGTATTCACGCTCGGCGTCGCCTTCGGTCCGACCACGCGCGTCCTCGACGTCGACCGTGACCATGACCATCTCCTGATCGACGGTATAGCGGGCGTCGCGCCCGGCGCTGGAGGCAAAATAGACCGGGCGCGCGGTGCGCTTCGCCAGGAATTCGACGTCCGTCTGCAGGGTCACGTCCACCTCTCTGCGTCTCGATCGCTGCATGTCATTCGCGCCATGCCCGTCGACGCGGGCACAGCGAAAGCGTAGCAGTGTCTGCGGTGCGACGAGCTCGGGATGCGTGTGTCGTGCGACGTCAGGAACGGCACCCCGGGATGAAGCATCCCGAGAGCAGGAAGTTGAGGGTGCTGCTGACGAAGACGATCGCGACGCTGACCGCGGTCAGGTCGAGCCACGCCGCCCAGTTCCGATCGAACAGCAGGACCAGGCCCGCGAACTCGGGCAGGACCGCGACGAGACACGAGAAGAAGAACGTGATCGTTCCGATCCGGATCGCGACGGTCGATGGCTGGCGGGTAGGCATGGTCTCTCCCTGACTCTGGCGGGTCGTCATCCGTGACCCTGTTCTAACCCTACAACAAGTTCGCGCTCCAGACCGCAGCCCGCTATTGCTCGACGAACGCCCGTTCGACGACGAACTGGCCGGGCACGCCAATGTGTGGCGAGGCCTCAAAACCGCGCGCCTCGAGCAGCGCCGAGGTCTCGTCGAGCATGGCCATGCTGCCGCAGATCATCGCCCGGTCGATCTCCGGATCGAGCGGCGGCAGGCCGACGTCGGTAAACAGCTGACCGCTGGTGATCAGGTCGGTGATGCGCCCACGGTTACGGTAAGGCTCGCGGGTCACGGTCGGGTAGTAGACCAGCTTGTCGGCGACCTCCTCGCCGAAGTACTCGTTCTTCGGCAGCTCCTCGCGCAGGAAGTCGCCGTAGGCGAGCTCGCTGACGTGGCGCACGCCGTGCACCAGCACCACCTTCTCGAAGCGCTCGTAGACCTCCGGATCCTGGACGATGCTCAGGAACGGCGCGAGACCGGTGCCGGTGGCAAACAGGTAGAGGTGCTTGCCGGGCAGCAGGTCGTGGGTCAGCAACGTGCCGGTCGGCTTGCGACTGATCAGGATCGAGTCGCCCTCGCGGATGTGCTGCAGCCGCGAGGTGAGCCGCCCCTCCGATACCTTGATGCTGAAGAACTCGAGGTGCTCGGCGTAGTTCGGGCTGGCGATGCTGTAGGCGCGCAGCAGCGGACGCCCCTCGACCTCCATGCCGATCATCACGAAGTGGCCGTTCTCGAAGCGGAGCCCGTCGTCGCGGGTGGTCCTGAAGCTGAACAGGCTGTCGTTCCAGTGGCGCACGTCAAGGACGCGCTCGGTTCCCAGGTTGGCCATGATTTAGGTGGAGCTCCAACAATTTTTCAGTCTGGGTGCAGACCGTATCATTCATGCCGCGCCGCGGCAAGATCGCTTGGTTCTATCGATAGAAAGTTATAAACGCCATAAATATTAAGCTTTTATGTTTACACAATGAAATGCCGATGGCGAGGCGGGCAGGCGCACCCGCCATCGGCACATGCTCGGCGTTCAGTCGACCTTGACCTTGCGTTTGCTCGGCTTGTCGAGCTTCGGCAGGGTCAGTTCGAGCAGGCCGTCGCGGAAGCTTGCCTTGGCGCCGTCGACATCGACCCCACTCGGCAGGCTCAGGCTGCGCGAAAATGCACCCTGCGAGATCTCGCAGCGGTGGTAGTCGCCCTGCTCGTTCTGCTTCTCCTGGCGCGTGGTCGCCTTGATGGTGACCGCGTCGTCGGTCACGGTGACGTCGAGGTCGTCCTTCTCGACCCCGGGCAGCTCGGCACGCACCAGGACCTCGGTATCCCGGTCGATGACGTCGACGCGGGGCATGCGCCCGGCGAACGGCATCGCCATCTCGCCGATGGCCGGCCAGTCCCACTGCTGGGGCCGTAGCCAGCCGCGTGGAAAGAAGCTGTCGAACAGCTTCTCCATCTCCTCGAACGGGCTCGGCAGGTGATCCTGCGGCCTGGCGCGGCTCGCGACCGCCTGCTTGCCCTTGCGGATCTTCGGTTCCGATGCGTCTCTGGTCCTGGTTGTCATGGGGCTCTCCTCCATCGCCTCTTCGGGGCTCGAAGTCCTTGTTCCGGACACGGCCCAGGTTCTCCATGCACTCCGCACGGGATATCCTCGCGACGCCCCGTGCTTCCTCACTCAAGATAGGTCGTGCCGACGCGCGGGGTGATCCGTAGGATTACGTAACGCCGTTGCCGGAGAGGCGTGCCAGAATCCTTATCAAACGCAGTCCGCTGCGAGGCCGGCGGCCCCTTCGACAACCTGCTCAATCATGGCTTCAACCTCACCGCAGAAGGGTCTGATCGCGGTCTCGGTACTGCTGTTCGTCGTGCCGATGGTCGCCTGGACGCGGGGCCTGCCCCTCGGCCTGCTGATGGTGATCGCGGGGTTTTTCGCGCTGCGTGCACTCGACGCCCGATCTCGCCGCATCGCGTTGTGGGCCATCGCCCTGACCGGCTCCATCGCCGTGGCATTGAGCGTGGCGCTGGCCGGGTGAGGCGGTGCCGTCGCCGATTGCGCGACTAGAATGATTCAGAGAGGTTCGCGCGGTCCGGCACCGGATCGCGCCCCGGTGAAGAGCGGCGATTGATGACACGGAGCGTCCACAATCGACCCTGCATGGTGATCGGCTGGCTGGTCGGACTGCTGCTGCTCGCCGTGGGCTCGGCACCCGCCGCGCCCACCTGGGTCGACCACGAGGGTGCCGACGCGCCGCGTGTCCACCTGCACTTCTTCTGGACGCAGGCCTGCGTCCACTGCCAGCGCGCCCTGCCCTTCGTGCGCGGCCTGGCACGGGAGCTCCCCTGGCTGGTGCTGCACGAGGGCCAGCTCGGCGCCGACCCGTCCGCGGCACGTCGCTACGTCACCCTCGCCGCCGGGCTCGGCGAGCAGGCCCGCTCGGTGCCGGCGTTTATCGCCTGCGGCGAATTGCGCACCGGCTACGACGACGATGCGACCACGGGCGCGATGCTGAAGGCATGGCTCGAGGCGTGTCGCGAGGCGAACGACAGCAACGGGCAGACGGCTGCCGGCGAACCGGCTGCGCGCGGGGACCTGCCACTGCTCGACGATGTCGAGATCGACGCACTGCCGCTGCCGGTGCTGACCCTGCTGCTCGCCGCGCTCGACGCCTTCAACCCGTGCGCCTTCTTCGTGCTGCTGGTGCTGCTCAGCCTGATGGTCCACTCCGGAAGCCGCGCCCGCATGCTGCTGGTCGGTGGCACCTTCGTGCTCTTCTCCGGGGGACTCTACTTCCTGTTCATGGCCGCGTGGCTGAACCTGTTCCTGGTGCTCGGAAGCCAGCGCTTCGTCACGCTCGCCGCGGGTGCGGTGGCACTGCTGTTCGGCCTGGTCAACACCCGCGACGCGCTACGCGATAACGGCGGTGCAACGCTGGCGATCCCGGAGCATGCCAAGCCGGGGCTCTACCGCCGGGTGCGCGCCCTGGTCGGCACCGGCGCCCTGCCCGCGATGCTCGGTGGCACGGTGCTGCTGGCACTGGCAGCGAACAGCTACGAGCTGCTCTGCACCGCCGGTTTCCCGATGGTCTACACCCGGCTGCTGACCCTGCACGATCTGGCCCCGGGCATGCACTACGCCTACCTCGCGCTCTACAACGTCATCTACGTGCTGCCGCTGCTGGGGATCGTGGTGCTGGTCGCGACCACCCTGGGCGCAAAACGGCTGAACACGCTCCAGGGACGCCGGCTCAAGCTGCTCTCGGGGCTGATGATGCTCGGACTCGGCGCGATCCTGCTGCTGGAACCGGCGTGGCTCGCCCAGCCACTGGTCGGCGCTGGACTGGTCGCCGGCGCACTGCTCGCGACCGGCCTGGCGATCCGCGGCAAGAAGCAGCAAGCGACCTGACATCGCACTCCCGGCGGCTCGGATTGTGCAATGCACTATCAAATGGAATAAAATGGTCCGCAACGCACGTCATCAGAACGTGCGGCACATGCGACAGGGGATTCTGCCATGCCGAGCGACCATGCCAAGCCACGCAGGCGCGTCGTGCTTGGTGTCGCGGTACTGCTTGCCGTGGCCGTGGTGCTGGTCGCCGCCCAGCGCATCGACGCCCTGCTGCGTGACTCGACCGTCGCCACCAACCAGGCCTACCTGAAGGTGGCGGTCGAGGACCGTCACGTGGTCATCGAGCAGTTCCTCGAAGAGCGCCTCAACATGCTGAAGGTGCTGGCGCGCGCGCCGGGCAACGCCCAATCGCTGGCCGCGGGCCAGGTCACGCCGCTGTTCGTCGAACTGTCCGCGGTCTATGCCGATTACCTGTCGTTCTCGGTCTACACCCAGAACGGCCAGCTGCTCGGACTCGCCGGCGAGGAGGCGATCGACAGCGACACCGTGATCGACCAGGAGTGGTTCGCCACCACGCTCGACCTCGGAGAGTACGTCAGCCCCCTCTACCTCGGGCCCAACCAGATCCCGACGCTGGCCATGGCGGTGCGTGCGACGACCGAGGCCGGCGGCCTGGTGATGCGCGCCACCCTGTCACTGGCCACCCTCAACGCCCATCTCGCGGAGATGGTGGCCGGCGAGAGCGGCGGCACCTACATGGTCGACCCGATCTCCGGCAGCTACCTGTCGCACCCCTACTTCGGTGGCAGGCCGCTGCAGGAGCGCAGCCCCCGCTTCAGCTGGGGCGAGAAGCACTTCCACGTCGACTACGACGAGCACGGCATCGAAGAAGTCGACGCCTCGCTCGCCATACGCGCCGACGGCACGCCGGTCATCGAGGCGCACTGCTGCACCCGCCAGGGGAACTGGCTGGTGGTCGTCGAACGCGAACTCGATGAACTCCTGTCGGCCGACCGCGCGCTGCGCAACCGGCTGAGCGCGACCTTTGCCATCGCCCTGCTGGTGCTCGGCGTGATCGCAGCCGCCGCCTGGCGCCTGGCACGAGACCCGGAGCGCACGTGACGACCAGCCTGCAGGGACGCATCTTCCGGGCCCTGCTCGGCGTCGCGGTCGTGACGCTGCTGGTCGGCGTGATCGCCGCGATCAGCCTGCACTTCATCTCGCGCGACATCGAGCACATCACCACCACGACCTGGCCCACCACCGACGCGACACTCGAACTGAACCTCGCACTGCACAAGGGCAACCTCGGACTGGAGCAGTTTCTCGACGGCGACCTGGACAATGCCCGCGCGGTCATCGGCAACGCGCGTCAACGAATCGAGCACGAACTCGGTCGACTCGCCGACAGCGACATCGTGGGCGTCGGCCCACTCGGCGAATTAAGCGACATGATCAAGCAGATGTTCGCCGAACAGGACCGGCTGATCGGCCTGCGCGAGATAGACGACATCTCCGCACGGCAGCTTATCCGCTCATGGGATCGCATCGGAGAGCTGATGTCACCGCTGGTGCTGCAACTCGCCGACGATCGGGGTGTCTCGGCCGACCTGTTCGATGCCCTGATGGAATTGCACCATCTGCTCTCATTGGCCAACGCCGACCATGTCGATCCGCCCAATGCGCGCATCGCCGAGATGATCGACTGGACCGAGTCGCTGCCTGCCTACCGCTATTACGTGGACCTGGTCGACCCCTACCTCATCGAGGCGGGACGTCACACATCGCTGAGCCGCGAACACACCGAGAACTATCGCAGCATGCAAGCACTGCGGCTGTCGGTGGAACGGCGTGCCACGCAGATCGACCGCCGGCTGGCGCGCCTCGAGGCGCAGATGCGCAAGGAGATGCTCGATACCAGCCAGGGCGCGCTCGAGTTGACCGCCCAGACCCAGACCCTGTTGCTGCTCGCGATCCTGCTGGCCACGGCACTGGCCATCGCCCTGTCGCGCCACCTCGCACGCGCCATCGGCCAGCCCTTGCATCGTCTTGGCGAGGCGGTCAGCAACTTCGGCCGCGACCGCAGCCTGCGCGTCGACATCCGTACCGGTGACGAGCTGCAGACCCTCGCCGAGACCTTCAACACCATGGCCGCGAGCCTCGACTCGACCACCGTCACGCGCGACTACTTCGACGACATCATCACCTCGATGCTCGACGGCCTGTTCGTGATCGACACCGACGATCGCATCCGTCTCGCCAACCTGGCCGGCCAGCAGCTGGCCGGGCTGGAGATCGACGAACTCGACGGCCGGACCTTCTCCGACCTGCTCACGCCCGGATCTCGCCCACGCTGGACCGACAGCGGCCACACGCGACTCGCGGCGGGCGAACTCGAGATCTCGCGACCCGACGGCACCACGGTTCCGGTGCTCTTCTCGCGCGCGCGCATGGGCGCTGCCCATGGCGACCACGGCGACAGCGTCGTGGTGCTGCGCGACATCCGCCTGCGCAAGCAGCAGGAGGCCGACCTGCTGCGGGCCAAGGAGGAGGCGGAACTCGGCGAACGCACCAAGAGCGAGTTCCTCGCCAACATCAGCCACGAGATCCGCACGCCGCTCAATGGCGTGATCGGCATGCTGCAGCTCCTGCTCGAGAGTCGACAGGAAGCGGAGCAGCGCGAGTACACGCAGGTCGCGCACCACTCCGCCGAGGTGCTGCTGCGCATGCTCGACGAGATCCTCGAACTGACCCGGCTCAACAGCGGCCGGCTGGAACTCGAGGCCTCGACGTTCGGCATCACCGACCTGGTCGACGAGATCATCGAGCTGTACACGCCCGAGGCCGTTGGCAAGGGCCTCGAACTCGCCTGCCTGGTCGCGGCCGATGTCCCGACACTGTCCGTGGGCGACCCCGCGCGTGTCCGCCAGATCCTGGTCAACCTGGTCGGCAACGCGATCAAGTTCACCGAGCAGGGTCGAGTCGGTGTCGAGGTGGCGATGCGCGACGACGACATGCTCGAGTTCACGGTCAGCGACACCGGCATCGGTATCGAACCGGGTGAAGGCGAGCGGCTGTTCGACTCGTTCAGCCAGGTCGACGGCACGGTCACGCGCCGCTTCGGCGGCACCGGACTCGGCCTCGCGATCGTGCACCAGCTGACCACGCTGATGGACGGCAGCGTCGACTACACCAGCGAGCGGGGCGTGGGCAGCACGTTTCGCGTGCACCTGCCACTGCCCGGGATGCCGGGCTCCAGGCCGCCTCCGGTCGCCGCCGATCTGCATGGGCGCCAGCTGCTCATCGCCGACGCCAACCCACTCGTCCAGCTCCAGCTCGACGCCCTGCTCGACGGCAGCGGGGCCCTGACGACGTCGGTCAACACCCTGGACAAGGCGCTGCTCGAGGTCGTGACCCACGACGAGCCGCCCGATCTCTGCCTGTTCGATGGGCGCCTGCTCGCCGAGGCCGACCCGGCCACCCGCCATCGCCTCACGACGCTATGGCAGGAGGCGAACCTCAACATCGCACTGCTGGTGATGCAGGGCCAGGCACCCGATCCGAGCCTCGGCCCGCTCGCCGAGGCGCCCCGGATCGACAAACCCCTGACCCGTTCGACCCTGGTCAACGGCCTCGCTCGTACGCTGCGCGAATCGCCGGGCCAGAGTTCGCGAAGCGCCTGAAAATGCTGGCCATGACGTCGTTCGACGCCCGCCCGCCCATTCCTTGACACTGCCTGACCGGGCCCGGGATAATGCCCGGCCTCGCGCCCGTAGCTCAGCTGGATAGAGTACCTGGCTACGAACCAGGTGGTCGGAGGTTCGAATCCTTCCGGGCGCGCCATGCAACGGATAAGGGGTCGCCATCAGGCGGCCCCTTTTTCGTTGCCATCACCCGTGAGATTCGAACCTCCGACATCAGACAGACCAGGTTTGACCAGCGCCGAAGGCGCGCAGGTCGACCGCAGGTCGACTCTCCTTCCGGGCGCGCCATACGAAGCCAAAGAGGTCACCACAGGTGGCCTCTTTTGCTTTGTTCGATACCCAGAGGGATTCGAACCTCCGACATCAGACAGACCAGGTTCGACCAGCGCCGGAGGCGCGCAGGTCGACCGCACGTCGACGCTCCTTCCGGGCGCGCCCCAACTGCCCTGGAACCGGCAGCCTGCAAAACGCACCCGGCCCCTCTCGCTACCCTTCGCAGGACGGGCTTCAGCCCGACACCCCATCCCCACAGCTCAACGAATCGCGGTCATGCCGCCGTGTCAGCTTTCGCTTACAAGGATTTCATCCCACGCCGATGGCTGCCCCATCGTCGCTGGCGCACAATTCGATACAGACCAACGGTGTGCGGCGATGGGTACCAGCCTCAGCGACTACGTAAACATGAGCGACCAGGCGCTCACCGCCTACCTGTTCGGGCTTGCAGTCGGCTGCCCACTCGGACTCGCGAAACACGAGTGCCCGCTGCTCGAACTGCAGCAGGAGAACCTGACGAAGGTCTATGATCATCTGGTGAGCCTCGATCGCGAAACGAAACTGCGTCTCGCCGCGCGCCACTACGGCTGCGCGGAATGGAAGGAAGGCCGGCTGCCCGCGTTCGCGACGGGACCGGGCTGAGCCCCTCGACATAAGGACGGACAGGATGTCTGTTTGCCGCCTCGCCAACTACCGGCACATGGATGAGAACCAGCTCGATGCGATGCTGTTCGGGCTGTCGGTGGAGTGCCCTTTCGGCTGCAAGGGCGATTGCCCGCTGACCCCGCTGCGCAGCAAACCGCTGCGCGAACGCTTCCGGGAAATCAGTTCGATGAGCCACCCCGGCAAGTTGCGCCTGATGGCGCGGCTCGTGGCCTGCTACCAAAACTTCGAGGCGCAGAATATGGCACTGCAAAATACGTAGATTTACGAATTGGCGCGCTGCAGCATCGAAGGTAGTATCGAGTACAAGGTAAGGATACGCGGAACCCCGACAGGACGTCGGCACACAGGGAATAGCCCGGCAAGGATGCCGGGCTTCGTGTTTCTGGCTCCCTGCGCATCTTCACGACCGCCCCCTCGCTGCTAAGCTCCCGGCAGGTCCTGCCCGAGCCGGCGATGCCCGAATTCACCACCCTGCCCGTCGCGCTGCTGTTCCTGGCCTGTGCGATCGTGTTCCTGGCCGGCCTGGTGCACGGCACGCTCGGCTTCGGCTTCCCGATGGTCGCCACGCCGCTGCTGGCGCTGGTCACCGACGTGTACAGCGCGATCCTGCTGACACTGCTGCCGACCATCGCGGTCAACGTCCCGAGCATCCTGCACGGCGGTCGCTGGCGGGAAAGCCTCGGTGCCCACTGGCCACTCGTGCCCTACATCCTGCTCGGCACGGTGCTCGGCACGCAGGTGCTGATGGTGACCGACCCGAGTCCGTTCCGCCTGCTGCTCGCCGGCATGATCGTGCTTTACCTGATGCCACGCCGGCCCGGCGGCCAGCGCCTCGAGCGGCTCGCCCGGCATCGACAGCTCGGCTACCTCGCGTTCGGGCTCGCGGCCGGGTTCTCGGCCGGGACGGTCAACGTCATGGTGCCGCTGCTGGTGATCTTCACGCTCGAACTCGGCCTCGCCGCGACCGCGATGGTGCAGCTGTTCAACCTCTGCTTCATGAGCGGCAAGGTCGCGCAGCTCGCCACGTTCGGTGTGGCGGGGATCATCGACAGCTCGCTGGTGGTCGGCACGCTGCCGCTGGTCGCCGCCGCGGCCCTCGCGCTGTGGCTCGGCATGCGCCTGCGCACGCGCATCGACGCCGCCACCTACCGCCGCCTGCTGCGCCACGCACTGGCCGTGGTCGCGGTGCTGCTGTGCGGGCAGTTCCTGGCCGACCTGTTCCTGGCCTGATCCGCTAGCGGTCGGTTCCCGCGACCCCGCGCAGGATGTCGAGCACCACCCCGGTGGCGGCCTCGACCAGCACGACGTCGGAGTCGACGATCACCCGCTCGGTGCCGTCGTCGCGCTTCGGCAGGCGCCGGGTGAGGTCGGCGGGCAGGTCGCGCTTGGCGAGCCCCGGGGGCAGCGTGCCGTTCTTCTCCAGCTGCCTCTCCAGGCCGGGCGGCAGACTGTCGCGCTTGGCCAGGCCCTTGGGCATCTTCTTCGATTTGCCACCCTTGCCGCTCTTTGCTTCTTTCGCTTCCTTCGCCTCGCCGGATTCTTCATCGGTCGTGGCCGGCCGGCCGAAGAACTCCTCGATCACGCTCTTCTCCGCGGCGGTGAACGCCGCGGTGGCGACCCGCTCGGCAAGGTTCGCCTCTTCGCTCTTCGCCGCGGCAAGCGCGCCGGCAGGCAGGCCCAGGACGAGCAGCAGGATCAGGTAGCGCATGCGGTTTCCCTCGTGGTCCGTGATGCCCCAAGTCTACCCGGGCGGCTCCGTCCGGGCGAACGGTGCGGCTTCCGGCCTCGGTTAGAATGCCCGGCACTCAAGCCACCGGATCGCGCCATGTACTTCGACTTCGCCGAGTTCTCGCCGAACCAGGCCTACTTCACCATGACCCAGACCCTCGTGCCGCGCCCGATCGCCTGGGTGCTGACGGAGAACGCCGCCGGCGACTACAACCTGGCGCCGTTCTCCTACTTCAACGCGGTGTGCAGCGATCCGCCACTGGTGATGCTGTCGATCGGCCGCAAGCCGGATGGCAGCCCCAAGGACACGCGCGTCAACATCGAGCAGCGCGGTCACTTCGTGGCCCATATCGCCCACCGCGAGCAGGCGAAGCCGATGACCGAGAGCTCGGCGACGCTGGACTACGGCGATTCGGAGCTGGCACGCCTCGGACTCGACACCGTGCCGTTCCAGGGCTTCGGGCTGCCGCGACTCGCCGACTGCCGCGTCGCGTTCGCCTGCGAGCGCTACGAGATCCGCGAGATCGGCAACGCCCGGCAGACGCTGCTGCTCGGCCTGGTCAAGTCGGTCTACGTCGACGACGCCGCGGTGACCACCGACGCCAAGGGGCGCACCAAGATCGACGCCGCGCGCATCGATCCGCTCGGCCGCCTCGGTGGCGGCGAGTACTCGACCATGGAGGGGGTGGTCACGGTGCCGCGCCCCGCCTGAGGCACGGGCATCCGCCGCTACAGCCGCTCGACGCGGCGACCATGCAGGGGCGAGAAGTAGCGCACGTCGGCGGGTGCGTGCGCGAACACCGATGACAGGGCGATCACCGCCACGAGCAACCACGGCATCGCCTCGGGCAGGTACGCCGCCAGTGCCAGCAGGCCCAGCTTGACGACCACCGCCAGGCCGCGCAGCTGCAGCAGCCACAGGCAGGTCGAGGCGAGCTCCAGCACCACCATCGCCAGGC
>JAACFL010000172.1 GCA_009937385.1 Gammaproteobacteria bacterium
TCGCCGATAGCCCGGCCTGCCGGCATCGGTCAGCGCGTCGCCATGAACCATGCGCTCGATGCCGGCCCAGTGGGCGGCCGTTTCGCACATCGGGCAGGGACGCGAGGTTGAGTAGAGCACGCAACCGGAGAGATCGGCCCGGCCGAGGGCCCGGGCCGCGGCGCGCAGTGCACTCATCTCGGCATGCGCGGTCGGATCGCCATCGACCACCACGTGGCTGGGTGATGCAGCGATGATCTCCGATCCACGCACCACCACCGCACCGTAGGGCTGGTCGCCGGACGCCACCGCGGCGTCGCGCGCGGCCATCGCCCGGGCCATGAAGTGCCTGGCATCCGGGCCGCTCATGCGGAGCCCTCGCTGCAGGTCGTTGCGTCTGACACGCGGTTACCCCTCGCTCAGCGTCAGCAGTGACGCGTTGCCACCCGATGCGGTGGTGTCGATGCTGATCACGCGCTCGGTCACGAGCATGTCGACGTTTTCCACAAGGGTGATCTGCGGCACGCGCCTCCCGTCGCGCCCGGCGAGCGCCGTGCGCACCGCGGTCGCCTGCGTCGCGTCGCCGTCGAAGACCGCCACGCCGAGTTCCGGCAGTGCGCCTGCGGCGGCAGCGGCATCCTCGATGAGGGGAGCGAGCAGACCGCTGGGGACGCCGGCCCGCTCAAGTTCGGGCAGCAACGCCGCGGCCACCGGCACGGCATCGGGTCCGGCGAGGGCGACGGCATTGCCCGCGGCCAACGCCAGGATCGCCTGCCGGGCGAGGCAGGCCGCACCGCCGGTGCCACCCAGGCACAGCGCGATGCCACGCCCATGCAACGCCAGGGTGTTGCGTTCGCCGGTGGGCCCCTCCAGCACGGTCGCGGAGTGTGCCCAGGATTCGGCGGTCGTGACGGCATCCTGCACCGCCTCACCGAGCGGGGCTGCGATGGCGCCTGCAGCCGCGGCGAGCCGTGCCATGCGATCGGGCGCCAGGTCCCAGGCCGGCTGCAGTGCCACCGCGCGTTGCGCGAAATCGTCTGCCGCGATGCCGTCCAGACCTGCTGGGGCCCCGGTCACGGCATTCGAGGGGCGCGGCCCGGGATCGCGGGCTGTCGTGAACCGGGCGAGGTAGTGCGGGCCACCCGCTTTCGGCCCGGTTCCGGACAGTCCCTCGCCGCCGAACGGTTGCACGCCGACCACGGCGCCGATCTGGTTGCGGTTGACGTAGATGTTGCCGACGCGCACCTGCCGGCAGATCGCCTCGACGCGGTCGTCGAGCCGCGAGTGGATGCCGAAGGTGAGTCCGTAGCCGCTGGTGTTGACCTGTGCGACGACGTCGTCGATCCGGCCGGCGTCGAATTCCAGCACGTGCAGCACCGGGCCGAAGATCTCCCGTTCGAGCTCGTCGAGCCGTTCGAGCCGCAGCGCCGTCGGGGCGACGAACAGTCCGTCACCCGTGTCCCGGGGTGGCGCGCAGTGGAAGAGTTCGCGTCCACGCTGGGCGAACAGGCCGCAGTGGGCGGTGATCGTGCGGTGGGCCTCGGCATCGATCACCGGTCCGACGTCGATCGCCGGGTCCCAGGGGTTGCCGATGCCGAGCTCGTGCGAGGCGCCTTCGAGCATCGTCAGCAGTTTCGACGCGACCTCCTTCTGCACGAACAGCGCGCGCAGGGCCGAGCAGCGCTGTCCGGCACTCTGGAAGGCGGAGGCGACGATGTCGCGCACCGCGGCCTCGGGGAGCGCGGTGGAGTCGACCAGCATGGCGTTCAGGCCGCCGGTCTCGGCGATCAGCGGTGCACCGGGTCCGGCGCCGGCCGCGAGTGCCCGGTCGATCAGGATGGCGGTGTCGGTCGAGCCGGTGAAGCAGACCCCCGCCACGCGTGGGTCGCCGGTCAGCGCGGCTCCCACGGTCGCCCCCTCGCCGGGCACGAACGCGAGCACCTCTGCGGGCACGCCCGCCTCGAGCATCAGCGCGTGGGCGCGCGCGCCGATCAGCGAGGTCTGCTCGGCGGGCTTGGCGATCACGCTGTTGCCGGCAACCAGCGCGGCGACGACCTGGCCGGTGTAGATCGCGAGCGGGAAGTTCCACGGCGAGATGCAGACGAACGGGCCGCGTCCCAGCCGCTGGCCGTCGGCGAGCGTGCGGCGTGCCTCGGCGGCGTAGTAGCGGCAGAAGTCCACCGCCTCGCGCACCTCGAGCACCCCGTCGAGGCGCGTCTTGCCGGCCTCGCGCGTGAGCAGGGCCATCAGCTCCGGGGCGTGAGCCTCGTAGAGGTCGGCGATGCGTTCGAGGAGCGAGGCGCGCTCGTCGACCGGGAGATCGCGCCATGCCGGGAAGGCGCGCGATGCCGCCGACAGGGCCGCGTCCACGGTCGCGGCATCGCCCATGACCACGTCGCCGACCACTTCGCGGCGGTCGGCCGGGTCGTGCACCGGCCGGGCGGATCCGTTCGGGGTGTCGCCCGCGATGCAGGGTGCGGCATGCCAGTGGGTCGTGCGATGGGGCCGCATCGCCGTCTCGAGCTCCGCGGCGGTCAGTGGGTCGTTGAGGTTCCAGCCGCGCGCGTTGCGACGCGATCCGCCGTAGAGGTCGGGAGGCAGCGGGATGCGTGGATGGGGCAGGGTGTCGAGACCCTCGACGGTCGCCACCGGATCGCGCACCAGGATCTCGGCAGGCACCTCGACGTCCAGCAGCTGGTTGACGAACGAGCTGTTGGCGCCGTTCTCGAGCAGCCGTCGCACCAGGTAGGCGAGCAGGTCTTCGTGGATCCCGACCGGTGCGTAGATGCGCGGGGCGCGCCCGGTCTCCCTGCGGACCAGTTCGTGCAGCCCCTCGCCCATGCCGTGCAGGCGTTGAAACTCGTAGCGATCGAGGTCGCCTGCCATCTCCAGCACCGCGGCGACGGTGTGCGCGTTGTGGGTGGCGAACTGCGGATACAGGCGATCGGCATGATCGAGCAGGTAGCGGGCGCCGGCGAGGTAGGAGACGTCGGTCGAGGCCTTGCGCGTGAACACCGGGTAGGTCGGTAGTCCCTGGAGCTGGGCGTGCTTGATCTCGAAATCCCAGTAAGCGCCCTTGACCAGGCGTACGGCGACGCGTCGATCGAGCGCGTCGGCGAGCGCGTGGATCCACTCCAGCACCGGCAGACAGCTCTTGGCGTAGGCCTGCACCACCAGGCCGAAACCGTCCCAGCCGCGCAGGTCGCGGTTGGCCAGGACGTTCTCGAAGACGGTCAGCGACAGGTCGAGGCGATCGGCCTCCTCGGCGTCGATGTTCAGCCCGATGTTGGCGTTGCGTGCCTGCACGACCAGCGCCGTGATACGCGGCACCAGCTCGTCCATGACCCGCTCGAGCTGGACCTGTTCGTAGCGGGGATGCAGCGCCGAGAGCTTGATCGAGATGCCTGGGTTGGCGTGCGCGTCGACGTGTTCGGCGCGTTCGCCGAGGGCGGTGATCGCGCGACTGTAGGCGCGGAAGTAGCGGCGCGCGTCCTCCTCGGTGCGGGCCGCCTCGCCAAGCATGTCGTACGAGTAGCGGCAGCCACGTCGCTCCATCTCCCGCGCGTTGTCGAGCGCCTCGTCGATGTCGCGCCCGAGCACGAACTGGCGGCCCATGACCTTCATCGCCTCGGCCACGGCCCTGCGCACGACCGGCTCGCCGACCCTCTGCAGCAGCTGCTTGAGCTGCCCGACCACGCGCTGCTCGAGCGGCGGGTCCTCGCGGTAGAGCCGCCCGGTCAGCATCAGCGCCCAGGTGGAGGCGTTGATCAGCAGCGACTCGGCGTCACCACGATGTTGCGACCAGTCCGCACCGCCGATCTTGTCGCGGATCAGCGCGTCGAGGGTCGGTGCGTCGGGGACCCGCAGGTACGCCTCGGCGAGGCACATCAGCGCCACCCCCTCGTCGGTGGAGAGCCCGTACTCGGCGAGGAACGCCTCCATCAGGTCGAGCGACGGGTCCCGGCGCAGCGTTTCGACCAGTCCGACGGCGCGCGCACCGATCCGGTGGCGTGCCTCCGCGTCCAGTCCGACCTGGTCGAGGCGCTGCCGGACCACCGCCGCCTCTTCGGCGAAACGGGCCTCGCGCAGTTGCTGGCGGGCTTGGTCTGGATCCATCGCGTCTCCGGTACGTCGCGCTTGGCTGTCGGCCGTCCACCTAGCATAGATGGCCTTTGCCGCAATACGCCCGTCTCTTCAGCCACGCCAGGCTGCACGACGCCCCGGGCGACTGCTAGAGTCGCGCCATGGCCCGATCGAAACTCAGCGACGCGCTCGCCCAACGGCTCAAGGCCGTCGTCGGCCCGCAGGGCTGGAGCGAGGACCCGGCGACGCTGGCCCCGCACCTCGAGGACCCGCGCGGCACCTACCGTGGCGTGGCGACGCTGCTGCTCAAGCCCGGCGACACCGCCGAGGTGGCCGAAGTGGTGCGCCTGTGCCACGACGCCGGCGTCGCGGTGGTGCCGCAGGGCGGCAATACCGGGCTGACCGGGGGCGGCCTGACCGAGTCGGGCGAGGTGCTGGTTTCGCTGTCGCGGATGAACCGGGTCCTGGACCTCGACGCGGCGAATTTCACGATGACCGTCGAGGCCGGGTGCGTGCTCGCCGACATCCAGGCACGGGCCGACGAGGCCGGTTTGCTGTTCCCGCTGAGCCTGGCCGCCGAGGGCAGCTGCCAGATCGGTGGCAACCTGGCCACCAATGCCGGCGGCACCAACGTGCTGCGCTACGGCAACGCCCGCGAGCAGGTGCTGGGTCTCGAGGTGGTGCTCGCCGACGGTACGGTGTGGAACGGCCTGCGCCGTCTGCGCAAGGACAACACCGGCTACCCGCTGCGCGAGCTGTTCCTCGCCAGCGAGGGCACGCTCGGCATCATCACCGCCGCGGTGCTGAAGCTGCGCCCGCGTCCGCGCGAGATGCAGGTGGCGTTCGTCGCGGTCAGCGATCCCGAGGCGGCGCTGCGGCTGCTGGGGCGGGCGCGTGAGCTGTCGGGCGACGCGGTGGTGACCTTCGAGTACCTCAATCGCACCTGCCTCGAGCTGGTGCTCAACACCATCCCGGACACCCGCGATCCATTCGACGAGCCGCACGT
>JAACFL010000173.1 GCA_009937385.1 Gammaproteobacteria bacterium
ATCTCGCGGCCGACGTAATCGTAACTCTCGGGCAGCAGCGGCGAACCGGTCGACAGGATCGCGCGCAGCTTGCCGAGGTCGAACGACCGGGCCGGCTTGACACCGACCTTCTCGACCGCGGCGAGGTACTTGGCACTGGTGCCGAACACCGTGACCCCCTCCTCGGCCGCCATCTTCCAGAGCGCACGTGCACCGGGATGGAACGGCGAGCCGTCGTAGAGCACCAGGGTCGCGCCGCTGGCCAGGCCGCTGACCAGCCAGTTCCACATCATCCAGCCGCAGGTGGTGAAGTAGAACAGCACGTCCTCGCGCACCAGGTCGGTGTGCAGCTGGTGCTCCTTGAGGTGCTGCAGCAGCGTGCCGCCGGCACCATGCACGATGCACTTCGGCTTGCCGGTGGTGCCCGACGAGTACATCACGTAGAGCGGGTGATCGAACGGCTGGCGTGCGAATTCGATCTCGTCGTCGTGGGTGACGAAGTCACCGAGCAGTACCGCGTGGGGCACGGTCGACAGGTCCGGCTGCGGGTTCAGGAACGGCACCACGACCACCAGCTGGACACTCTCGAGCTGCTCGACGACATTGCGAACCGGTGCCAGCGAGTCGATCGCCTTGCCGGCGTAGTGGTAGCCGTCGGCGGTGAAAAGCACCTTCGGCTCGATCTGGCCGAAGCGGTCCAGCACGCCCTGGATGCCGAAATCGGGAGAGCAGGAGGACCAGGTCGCGCCCAGACTCGCGGTGGCCAGCATCGCGACGACGGTCTGCGGATGGTTTGGCAGGAAGCCGGCGACGCGGTCACCCGGGCCGACACCCGCCGCGCGCAGCCCCGCGGCGACCCCGGCCACGGCGCGGTACAACCCGCCGTAGGTCAGCGTCATGCGCGTGCCGTCCTCGCCACGGAAGACCAGGGCGGGCTTTTCATCACGATGCCGCAGCAGGTTCTCGGCGAAGTTCAGCCCGGCGTCCGGAAACCAGCGTGCGCCCGGCATCCGCTCGCCATCCTCGAGCACGACCTCGCCCTTGTCGCCGACCACGCCGCAGAAGTCCCACAGCGTGTCCCAGAACGCCGCGCGCTCATCGACCGACCAGCGCCACAGGCTGTCGTAATCCTCGAAGGCACGCCCGGCGCGTTCCCCGGCGACCTGCATGAAACGGGTCAGGTTGGCCTCGGCTACGCGCTCGGCCGACGGGGTCCACAGGGGTTGTGGATCGCTCACCGGCTCACTCTCCCTCGACGTCGAGCACCAGCAGCGCGTCACCGTCGTCGACCTGTTCGCCGACCGCGAAGCGCACCTCGGCGACGGTGCCCGCGCTCGGCGCGACGATGGTGTGCTCCATCTTCATCGCCTCGAGCACCAGCAGCGGTGCACCGCGATCGACGTGATCTCCGGCCGCCACGTGCACCGCGACGATCTTGCCCGGCATCGGCGCGGTCAGGCCGCCGCCTGCGACCTCCTCGTCGGCCGCCGCCGTGGCCGGGTCATGCAGCTGCAGGTGGTGGCGCTGGCCGCGGTAGAAGAGCGTCAGGTCGGCATCGTCGCGCACCACCGTCAGCGTCAGTCGGGTGCCGTCGAGCGTCGCGACCAGATCGCCGGCGGCGTCGATCGTGCCGGAGGCGACGATGGAGCGCTCCGGCGTGTCGATGACGAAGTGGTCGTCTCGGTAGTGCACCGTGACCTCGTGCTCCGCACCGTCGACGCGGAACAGCAGCGGCTGGTGGTTGTCCTCGTTGAGGCGCCAGCCCGAGGTGTGATGCCAGGGCGAGTGCGGATCGCCACCGGCCTCGGCTGCTCGCACCGCCTCGGCACGGCGCCGCAGCAGCACATCGAGGCTGGCCAGCGCCAGCACGGCGTCGGTCACGGGGGCGTCAGGGGCAACCAGGTCGTCGCGATGACGATCGATGAAGCCGGTGTCGACGTCCCCCGCCAGGTAGCGCGGATGGGCCGCCACGGTGGCCAGGAAATCGAGGTTGGTCGTCACGCCAACCACCTGGGTAGCGCGCAGCGCGGCCTGCAGGCGACGCAACGCAGCATCGCGATCACGGTCCCAGACCACCAGCTTGGCGATCATCGGGTCGTAGTGGATCGACACCACGTCGCCCTCGCGCACGCCGGTATCGATGCGCACGTGCGGGCCCGGATCGGGGAAACGCAGGTGGGCCAGGTGGCCGGTCGCCGGCAGGAAGTCGCGCGCGGGGTCCTCGGCGTAGATGCGTGCCTCGAAGGCGTGGCCGTTGAGGCCGAGCTCATCCTGGGTCTGCGGCAGGGGTTCCCCTGCGGCGACGCGCAGCTGCCACTCGACCAGGTCCTGGCCGGTGACCAGCTCGGTGACCGGGTGTTCCACCTGCAGCCGGGTGTTCATCTCCATGAAGAAGAAGGTGCCGTCGGCGTCGACGATGAATTCGACCGTGCCGGCACCGACGTAACCGATCGCTCGCGCGGCATCGACCGCGGCCCGGCCCATCGCCTCGCGGCGCGCCGGATCGAGCCCCGGGGCCGGCGCCTCCTCGAGCACCTTCTGGTGGCGACGCTGCAGCGAGCAGTCACGCTCGAACAGGTGCACCACCTCGCCGTGGCCGTCGGCGAACACCTGGATCTCGACATGGCGTGGCTTGACGAGGTACTTCTCGACCAGCATCGCGGTGTCGCCGAAGGCCGCCTCGGATTCACGACGCGCCGCGGCCAGCGCGGCATCGAAATCGTCAGGCCGCTCGACCACGCGCATGCCCTTGCCACCGCCACCGGCCGAGGCCTTGAGCAGCACCGGGTAGCCGATGCGCTCGGCTTCGTTGGCGAGCAGCGCATCGTCCTGGTCGTCGCCGTGGTAGCCGGGCACCAGCGGCACGCCGGCCTTCTCCATGATCTGCTTGGCCGCACTCTTCGAGCCCATCGCGCGGATCGCCTCGACCGGCGGGCCGATGAACACCAGCCCGGCCGCGGCGCACGCCTCGGCGAACGCGGCGTTCTCGGACAGGAAACCGTAGCCGGGGTGGATCGCCTGGGCGCCACTCTCCCTTGCCGCCGCGACGATCTTGTCGGCACACAGGTAGCTGTCGCGCGCCGGGGCCGGGCCGATCGCGACCGCTTCATCGGCCAGCGCGACGTGGCGTGACGCGGCGTCCGCCTCGGAGTAGACGGCAACGCTGCGCACACCGAGGCGTTGCGCGGTCTTGATGACGCGGCAGGCGATCTCACCGCGGTTGGCGATCAGGATCTTGTCGAACATCGCCATTACATCCTGAAGATGCCGAACTTCGTCGGTTCGACCGGGGCATTGAGCGCCGCGGACAGGCCCAGGCCAAGCACCATGCGCGTGTCGGCCGGATCGATGATGCCGTCGTCCCAGAGCCTCGCGCTGGCGTAGTACGGATGGCCCTGGGTCTCGTACTGGTCGCGGATCGGCGTCTTGAACGCCTCCTCCTCCTCGGCCGGCCACTGTTCCCCACGCATCTCCATGGCGTCGCGCTTGACCTGGGCGAGCACGTTGGCGGCCTGGTCGCCGCCCATCACCGAGACGCGCGCGTTGGGCCACATCCACAGGAACCGGGGGCTGTAGGCGCGACCGCACATGCCGTAGTTGCCGGCGCCGAAACTCCCGCCGAGGATCAGCGTGAACTTCGGGACCCGGGTGCTCGCCACCGCGGTGACCATCTTCGCCCCGTCCTTGGCGATGCCACCGGCCTCGTACTTCGAACCGACCATGAAGCCGGTGACGTTCTGCAGGAAGATCAGCGGGATGCCACGCTGGCTGCAGAGTTCGACGAAGTGCGCGCCCTTCTGCGCCGACTCGGAGAAGAGGATGCCGTTGTTGGCGACGATGCCGACCGGGTAGCCGTAGAGGTGCGCGAAGCCGCACACCAGGGTGGTGCCGTAGAGCTGCTTGAACTCGTCGAACTCGGAGCCGTCGACCACGCGCGCAATCACCTCGCGCACGTCGTAGGGCTTGCGGATGTCGTCCGGGATCAGGCCATAGAGCTCTTCGGCCGGGTACAAAGGTTCACGTGATTTACGAACTTTTATGTTTAATTGTTTGTTTATATTTAGATTAGATACGATCGTACGTGCGATACCCAGCGCGTGGGCGTCGTTCAGCGCGTAGTGGTCGGTGACCCCCGAGGTGCGCGAGTGCACATCGGCGCCGCCGAGGTCCTCCGCGCTGACCACCTCGCCGGTCGCCGCCTTCACCAGCGGCGGCCCACCGAGGAAGATCGTCCCCTGGTTGCGCACGATGACGCTCTCGTCGGACATCGCCGGCACGTAGGCGCCGCCGGCCGTGCACGAGCCCATGACCACGGCGACCTGCGGGATGCCGGCTGCCGACATGTTGGCCTGGTTGTAGAAGATCCTTCCAAAGTGGTCGCGGTCCGGAAACACCTCGTCCTGGGTCGGCAGGTTGGCCCCGCCCGAATCGACCAGGTAGATGCACGGCAGCCGGCACGCGGCGGCGATCTCCTGCGCGCGCAGGTGCTTCTTGACCGTCAGCGGAAAGTAGCTGCCGCCCTTCACCGTCGCGTCGTTGGCGACGATCATGCACTCCTGCCCGGCGACGCGGCCGATACCGGTAATCACGCCGGCCGCGGCGACGTCCTTCGAGTACATGTCCCAGGCGGCGAGCTGCGAGAGTTCGAGGAACGGGGAACCGACGTCGAGCAGCGTGCGGACGCGGTCGCGCGGCAGCAGCTTGCCGCGCGAGAGATGCTTCTCGCGTGCCCGCTCGCCACCGCCGAGTGCCACCTGCTCCACCTTGGCACGCAGATCGTCGACCAGTTCGCGCATGCGCGCCGCGTTGGCCTGGGCCGCGGCCGAGCGCATGTCGAGGGAGGACTTGAGGATCCCCATCGGCGCGGGCTCAGCCGGTCTCGCCGAACAGCTCGCGGCCGATCAGCATGCGCCGGATCTCGCTGGTGCCGGCGCCTATTTCATACAGTTTCGCGTCGCGCAGCAGGCGCCCGGTCGGATACTCGTTGATGTAGCCGTTGCCGCCGAGGGACTGGATCGCCTCGAGCGCCATCCAGGTCGCCTTCTCGGCGGCGTAGAGGATCGCGCCGGCGG
>JAACFL010000022.1 GCA_009937385.1 Gammaproteobacteria bacterium
ACAAAATGCCCAAGAAGCCCGAGGAGCCGAATCAGGCTCAGGCTGGCTCGGCGGAAGCGAAGCAGGCGGGGTGAAACGGTCTGGTCGGTAGCATGACACGTTGCTGACAGTTGTCATGCGTGGCATGACAGGGTCTGACATGACTGACATGAAATTGATATTGATTCGCATGGTGCCAGGGAACATATCTTGTGGCACGATGCGTGCTTGATCCGTTAGATACCGACGTCACCCAGGGAAAAGGGTGCGTAATAAACTCAACAGGATGCGTCGGTTGAACGGTCGAACCCCCGGCATTGCCGATCGGGCGACCAGGGGTAAGAGGGGGCAGGCGGTCAGGACGCTCGCCTCCAGTTGTAAACCTTAAGGAGGCACTATGGGGATCACATCCATCAAGAAAGCCCTGATTGCGGCCGGCTTGGCCTGCGCTGCATCGGGGGCGTTCGCGGCCGGCATGGCCAGCCCGTCGATGCTCGCCGGCACCTGCGCTGCATGTCATGGCCCGGGCGGCAACAGTGACGGTCCGGCGATACCCGGCATCGCGGGCGTGACCAAGAACTACTTCGTCGCCGCGATGCTGTCGTACAAGTACGGTGACGACGAGGACGCCATCGAGAAGGCGGTCGCGGCAAGCGGCGGCGCGCTCGATCCCGACGAGTTCGAGGCGCTGCCACGCGGCAAGGGCACCATCATGAGCCGCATCGCCAAGGGCTACGAGGACGCCGAGATCATCGCCATGGCGGACCAGTTCGCGAATTCACCGTTCAATCGAAATGCCCAGCCCACCAAGCAGGCGCTGGTCAACAAGGGCTCGTCGCTGCACGAGGACAACTGCGAGAAGTGCCATGAAGATGGCGGGCGCACCAGCGTCGACGACGTCGGCATCCTCGCCGGCCAGTGGATGCCCTACCTGAGCAACACGCTCGCCGACTTCAAGGACGGCACGCGCAAGATGCCGAAGAAGATGGCGTCGAAGATGAAGGATCTAAACGCGGCCGATCTCGAGGCCCTGGTCCACTACTACGGCAGCCAGAAGTGAACGGGGGAATGACGAAAATGGCCAAAATTACACGCAGAAACTTCATCAAGACGACCGGCGCCGCAAGTGCGGTGGGCCTGGTCGGCTTCCCCCAGATCTCCGCTGCAATGAAACACGGTGGCGGCAAGAAGGTCGTGGTCGTCGGCGGCGGCATCGGCGGCGCCACCTGCGCCCGCTACATCAAGATGGCGGATGCCGGCATCGACGTCACGCTGATCGAGCCGAAGGCGAACTACCACACCTGCTTCATGAGCAACGAGGTGCTCGGCGGTGACCGCCCGATCGACTCGATCAAGTTCGGCTACGACCGCCTTGCCAGCGAGGGCATCAACGTCGTCAAGGACACCGTCTCGGCGATCGACACCAGCGCCAAGAAGGTGACCACCTCCGGTGGCAAGACCATGGCGTACGACCGCTGCGTCGTGGCCCCCGGCATCGACTTCAAGTACGACCTGATCGAGGGCTACGACGCCAAGGTCGCCATGAAGGTGCCGCATGCCTGGCAGGCCGGTCCGCAGACCGCGACCCTGCTCAAGCAGATCCAGGGCATGAAGGACGGCGGCACCGTGGTCATCTGCCCGCCGCCGAATCCGTTCCGCTGCCCGCCCGGGCCGTACGAGCGCGCCAGCCTGATCGCCAAGTACCTGCAGGAGAACAAGCCGAAGTCGAAGATCCTGATCCTCGATTCCAAGCCGAAGTTCTCCAAGCAGGGCCTGTTCGTTCAGGGCTGGAAGAAGCTCTACGGCTTCGGCACCGACAACAGCATGATCGACTGGGTCGATGCGACGCAGACCGACAACGGCATCGCCAAGGTCGACGCCGGTGCGATGACTGTGACGACCAAGTTCGGCGACACCCACAAGGCCGACGTGCTCAATGTCATCCCGGCGCAGAAGGCGGGCAAGATCGCCCACATGGCCGGCCTGACCAAGGGCGACTGGTGCCCGGTCGACAAGGGCACCTTCGAGTCGACCATCGCCAAGGGCGTGCACGTCATCGGCGACGCAAGCATCGCGTCGAAGATGCCGAAGTCGGGCTACGCGGCCAACTCGCAGGGCAAGGTGTGCGCCGCGGCCGTCGTCGCGATGCTCAACGGTGACGAGCCGGGCACCGCGTCCTGGATCAACACCTGCTACTCCATCGTGGGCAAGGACTACGGCATCTCCGTCGCCGCGGTCTACCGCCTCGGCAAGGACGACAAGGGCGGTCAGCTGATCACCCCGGTCAAGGGTGCCGGTGGCCTGACCCCGAAGGACGCCTCTGCAGAGCACCTGCGGCGCGAGGTCGGCTACGCGCACAGCTGGTTCAACAACATCACCCGGGACGTCTTCGGCTAAGCCGGAACCCCCAGCCTCCGACCACGCACGGGGCCTTCGGGCCCCGTGTTTTTTTATGTGATCTGATGGCTCCAGGGACCATCTCATGGCACGTGCGAACACGGCCCACGCGAGAACCGCATCCCGACACCTCGCGGGCCTGGTGGACGCTCATAGATCGCTTCGGGTGCCGCCGCAGGAGCGCCGCCCGCGGCGCGATCAGGCCGAGACCCTTTGTCGCGTGGGTGCAAACCCACCGGCTGCTGGAAAAGCGGCACGGTTGCCGCCATATAGTTGTCGACGAACAGTCTGACGCGGGGCTGGCGCGGGCGAAATCCTTCCGCTCGTTGCATGCCACGTGCGCTGTGCCACGAAGGAGCCACCATGAGTGATCCTGTCCACGCCGTCTGTCCGCACTGCGCCGCGGTCAATCGGATGCCGGCCGCACGCCTCGGCGGCGGCGCGAAGTGCGGCCAGTGCAAGGCCCGGCTGTTCGAGGGCCGGCCGGTGGACCTCGACGAGGCCGGTTTCGAGCGGCACCTGCAGCGCGGTGACCTGCCGCTGCTGGTCGACTTCTGGGCCGCCTGGTGCGGGCCGTGCAAGATGATGGCGCCGGCGTTCGCCGATGCGGCGCGCGAGCTCGAGCCGCACGTGCGCCTGGCCAAGGTCGACACCGAGCGCGCGCAGGCACTCGCCGCGCGCCTGGGCATCCGCAGCATCCCGACGCTGGTGCTGTTCCGCGGTGGGCGCGAGGTGGTCCGCCAGGCCGGGGCGATGGGCGCGGCCGACATCGTACGCTGGGCGCGTTCTCACTCCTGAATGGCGGGCAACTCACGCGACAGGCCGTTCTCTTCGTAAGGCCCGGACAGCCGGTGTTTTTAGATGCTCCGGCCCGGCCAACAGGCTCACGCGTAAGGCCATTTGTCAGGACGCTTGAGCCTTATGTCGGGAAACGACCGGAATCGCTTGCCCACGCTTCGTTTCGTTGACAAATATTACCTAACGATCAACGTCACCTGCCATGAACGCAGGATCTACACCATTGCGGAAAGGGAGAGCGTGAAATGCATGCCATGAAGAAAACGCAGCAGGGGCTGTCGGCCATCGCCCTCATCGTCCTGCTAATCGTCATCGGCGCGGTGGCCTACGTGGGGTTGCAGTTCATCCCTCACTACATGGAGTCCGGCACCGTCGACGCGATCCTGACCAACGTCAGCGAGACGCACGACGGCTCGCCGTTCAAGGATCCCGCGGCGGTCACCAAGGCGCTCGAGAAGCAGCTCAACGTGAACGACATGATGGACATGAAGGAGAGTTTCAAGGTCGAGGAGAACACCGACGGGCTCGTCGTCACCGTGCACTACGAGAGGGATCTCAACCTGCTGTACGAGACCCGCGTCATGCCCTACGACAAGCAGATCCTGCTGCGCCGCTGATCCTCGCCGCCAGGGCACAACAACGCCGAAGGCATACGGGGCGCGATCGGGCTCGGGCGACTGGCCTGATCGCGCTCGGGCGCGGCACCTGACGGGCGCCGGATGTGCTTTAATCCGCCCCCATGTTCACCCCCTACGAAGTGTTCGTCGGCCTGCGCTACACGCGCGCCAAGCGTCGCAACCACTTCATCTCGTTCATCTCGCTGACGTCGATGCTGGGCATCGCGCTCGGCGTGACCGCGCTGATCACCGTGCTGTCGGTGATGAACGGCTTCGAGAAGGAGCTGCGCGAGCGCATTCTCGGCATGGCCTCGCATGCGACGATCACCGCGCTCGACGGGCGGCTCGGCGACTGGGACGGCGCGCGCGACATCGCCCTGCGCCACGCTGAGGTGACTGGCGCGGCCCCGTTCGTGCGCAGCGAGGTGATGCTCAGCCAGGGCGGTCGGGTCAGCGGTGCGCTGCTGCGCGGCGTGCTTCCGGAGCGCGAGCCCGAGGTCTCCGAGGTCGGCGCCAAGATGACCGTCGGTGCCCTCGACGCGCTGCGCCCGGGCGAGTTCGGCATCGTGCTCGGCACCGAGCTGGCACGCTACCTCGGGGTCTGGCCCGGCGACCGGGTCACCGTGGTGACGCCCGAGGCGGCGAGCACGCCGGCCGGTATCCTGCCGAGGCTCAAGCGCTTCACCGTCACCGGCCTGTTCGAGGTCGGCATGTACGAGTACGACCGCAACCTGGCGCTGGTGCACCTGGCCGACGCCGGCCGCCTGCTGCGCCTGGACGGCACTGTCAGCGGCGTGCGGTTGAAGCTCGACGACCTGTTCCAGGCGCCGCGCGTGGTGCGCGAGGTGGCCGGCGAGCTCGGCGGCGCGTTCGCGGTGCGCGACTGGACGCGCGAGCACGCCAACTTCTTCCGCGCGGTGCAGACCGAGAAGCGCGTGATGTTCATCATCCTGCTGCTGATCGTCGCGGTGGCCGCGTTCAACATCGTCTCGACGCTGGTGATGACGGTCAACGACAAGCAGGCCGACATCGCGATCCTGCAGACGCTCGGCTCGACACCGCGCAGCATCATGGCCGTGTTCATCGTGCAGGGGGCACTGATCGGCGTGGTCGGCACGCTGCTCGGCCTGGCCGGTGGGATCTCGCTGGCGCTCAACGTCGAGACCCTGGTGCCGGCCATCGAACGGCTGTTCGGCATCCAGTTCCTGTCGCCCGACGTCTACTACATCAGCGATCTGCCGTCCGACCTGCACTGGTCGGACGTGCATCGCATCGCGGCGATGTCGCTTTTGCTTTCGCTGCTGGCCACGCTCTACCCGGCATGGCGTGCCTCGCGCACCCAGCCGGCCGAGGCGCTGCGCTATGAATGAGCCGGTCCTCGCCTGCACGGGGCTCTCGCGCACCTTCGACGAGGGCGGGTTGCGCGTCGAGGTGCTGTGCGGCGTCGACCTCGCGATCGCGCGCGGCGAACGTGTGGCGATCGTCGGCGCCTCTGGCTCCGGGAAGAGCACGCTGCTGCATCTGCTCGGCGGGCTCGACACGCCGAGCGCGGGGCGGGTGCTGGCCGGGGGGCAGGACTTCGCCAGCCTGGGCGTCGCCGCGCGTGGCCGTCATCGCAACACGACGCTGGGTTTCGTCTACCAGTTCCACCACCTGCTGCCGGAGTTCAGCGCGGTCGAGAACGTCGCGATGCCGCTGCTGATCGGCGGCATCCGTCCCACCGACGCGGCGGAACGGGCCGCGGGCATGCTCGAGCGCGTCGGCCTCGGCGCGAGGCTGCGCCACAAGCCGGGCGAGCTCTCCGGTGGGGAGCGCCAGCGTTGCGCCATCGCGCGCGCGCTGGTCACGGGCCCGGCCTGCGTGCTGGCCGACGAGCCGACCGGCAACCTCGACCGCCACACCGCCGAAAGGGTCTTCGCGCTGCTGCTGGAACTCAATGCCGACCTCGGCACCAGCCTGGTGGTGGTGACCCACGATCCAGGCATCGCCGGGCAGATGCAGCGCGTGCTGCAGCTCGAGGACGGGCGGCTGGTGACCGCCGGGGGGTAGCGGTCAGGTGCTGCTCTTGCGCGTGGTCACGCGCGCTTTCCAGCGTCGCGCGAGGTGCAGCCGCCAGCTGGCGCGTACGCCGAAGTAACCGATCATGGCGCTGAGCGTGCCGCACACGAACGAGCCGACCAGCAACGGCTTCCAGATCGCCTGGATCTCGTTGAGCCACCACCCGATGCCCTCGAGCTCGGCTGCGGCCTGCAGGATCGGCTTGTCCAGAATCCAGGTGCCCACGGTGTAGGCGAAGAAGAAGATCGGACCCATGGTCAACGGGTTGGTGATCCAGACCAGCACCACCGAGAGCGGCAGGTTGACGCGGGCGACGATGGCCATCAGGGCGGCGATGACCATCTGGAAAGGCACCGGGATGAAGGCGCAGAACAGGCCCACGGCGAATGCGCCCGACACCGAGCGCCGGTTGAGGTGCCACAGGTTGGGGTCGTGGAGGTGGCTGCCGAGCCAGCTCAGGTGCTTGTGCCCACGAATCTCGTCGTGGTGGGGGAGGTAGCGCCTGATCAGCTTGCGGTGCATGGCTGCCAGGTTGCCCGGTGGCGTCGGGTTGCCCGGGTGGCGGTCTGGATCAGTAGCTGCCGGAGATGTAGTTCACCAACTGGTCGATCTCGTGCTGGCGGTCCTCGACCAGCCAGCCGGTCAGGTCGTTGATCGACAGCATGCCGCAGAGCTTGCCGCCCGCACCGGTGACCGCGAGATGGCGGAAACGGCGGGTGCGCATCACCGCCATCGCCTCCTCGAGCGTGGCCTCGTGATCGATGCTGACCGGGTCCTTGGACATCACCTCGCCGACCGGGGTCGTCGAGGGATCGCGGCCCGGCTCGATCACGCGGGTCAGCACGTCGCGCTCGGTGAAGATGCCGACGGTGCGTCCCTCGTCGATCACCAGCAGGCAGCCGATGCCGTGGCTGTTCATGTTGCGAACCGCGTCGGTCACGGTGGTGGCCGAGGTCACGTCGAAGATTTCGGCACCCTTCTTCTCGAGAATCTGACTCAGCGGGGTCTGCATGTTGGCTCCTCTCCTCGGCTTTTATTTTATGGCCGCGTGGACTGGCCTGCGCTCGACTATACACGCTGGCAACGGCAGGGTGAACGTGCCCGGCGGTGTCGGTGATGCGACGACAGGAACGGCGGTCCAGGTTGACTAGACTCAGACGACGAGACCACCCGGGAGGCGCGGATGAGCGAGCGTGACATTTTCGAGGATGCCCTGTGCAGGGTGCGTGAGATCGGTGGCGACGCCGGGGTCGACCCCGAGGTGATCGCCGCGCTGATGCACCCCAAGGCGATGCTCACCGCGTCGCTGCCGGTGCGCATGGACGACGGCACCACGCGTTACTTCGTCGGCTACCGCTGCCGTTACAACACCGTGCTCGGCCCGACCAAGGGCGGGGTGCGTTACCACCCCCAGGTGACCCGCTCGGAGGTCCAGGCGCTGGCGCTGTGGATGACGGTCAAGTGCGCGGTGGTCGGGCTGCCTTACGGTGGCGCCAAGGGCGGAGTGATCGTGCAGCCGAAGGAGCTTTCGCCGCTCGAGCTCGAGCGGCTCTCGCGTGCCTACGTGCGCGCCATGGCCGACTTCATCGGCCCCGACGTCGACATCCCGGCGCCCGACGTCTACACCAACGCACGCATCATGGGCTGGATGGTGGACGAATTCGAGGCGATCCACCGCGTGCGTGCCCCGGCGGTGATTACCGGCAAGCCGATCGCGCTCGGTGGCAGCCTCGGGCGCGAGGAGGCGACCGGACGCGGCGCCTACCTGGTGACCATGGAACTGATCCGGCGACGCGGGCTCGATCCAAAGCAGCTGTCCGTCGCCGTCCAGGGCCTCGGCAATGCCGGTTACCACGTCGCCCGGCTGCTGCAGAAGGAGGGGCTGCGCATCGTGGCGCTCAGCGACTCGCGCGGCGGCATCCACGCCAGCGAGGGCTTCGATGTCGACAGCATATGGAAGGAGAAGCAGGCCTCGCGCCAGATGCGCGCGGTCTACTGCCAGGAGTCGGTCTGCGAGCTGGTCGCACACCGGCAGATCAGCAACGCGGAGCTGCTCGGCCTCGACGTCGACATCCTGATCCCGGCCGCCCTCGAAGGGGTGATCACCCCCGACAACGTGGCCGGCATCCGCGCGCCCTACATCGTCGAGGTCGCCAACGGTCCGATCCTCAGCGATGCCGAGTCGGTGTTGCTCGAGCGTGGTGCCGTGGTGGTGCCCGACGTGCTGGCCAACGCCGGGGGCGTCACCGCGAGCTACTTCGAGTGGGTGCAGAACCGCTCGGGTTACGCCTGGACGCTCGAGGAGGTGCGCGAGCGCCTCGCCGCGATGATGAGCCGTGCCTTCGGCGCGGTCTGGGACGTCGCCGAGCAGGAGCAGCGCAGCCTGCGCAGCGCCGCCTACGCGCTCGCGTTCCGGCGTATCGGTGAGGCCGTGGGTGCGCACGGCACGCGCGAGTATTTCCAGGCCGGCCGGGACGCGCCCGGCTGAACCGAGGCGGCCCGTGGGCCGCCGGCATGGTGCCGAGGGACCGGCACCGGGGGAGGGGAGTTGGCGCAGGAGGCGCCCGAAGCGCGCGCGGCCCGATGGCTGGCCACGCCACGCCTGCTGGCGTTTGCCGGCGGTGCGGTCGTGCCCCAGGGGCTCGCGGATCTGCCGTCGCCGGCCTGGCTCGGCGTGGGGCTGCTGCTGGCGTTGTTGGCACGGCGCTGGAGCTGGCTGCCGTTCGCCTTCGCGCTCGGCCTCGGCTGGTCCGTGTGGCATGCCACCGGCCTGCTGAATACAGCGCTGCCAGCGAAGCTCGAGGGACGTGACGTCACCGTCGCCGGGGTCATCGCGACGCTGCCGCAACGTCGCGGCCGGGCGACGCGCTTCGAGCTCGTGGTCGACCACAGCCAGCCGGAAGCGGTCGCCGGCGTGCCACACCGCCTGCGCCTCGCCTGGTACGGAACGCACCCACCGCTGGCCGCCGGTGTGCGCTGGCGGCTGCGCCTGCGGCTCAAGCGTCCGCACGGATTCCACAACCCGGGTGGTTTCGACTTCGAGGGCTGGCTGTTCCGGCGCGGCATCCGGGCCACCGGATACGTCCGCGATCACCCGGACAACGACCGGCTGGGCGATGCCGCGGGACCCGGTCACGCCCTGCAGCGCCTGCGCCAGCGGCTCTACGACGCGCTGGCCCAGGCACTCGACGGCACGGCCCACGGCGGCCTGCTGATCGCGCTGGCGCTCGGCGAGCGCGGCAAGATCGGTACGGCGCAGTGGATGGTGCTGCGCAGTACCGGCACCAGCCACCTGGTGGCGATCTCCGGTCTGCACCTCGGGCTGGTCACCGGGCTGGTGTTCGCGCTGGCGCGTCGTGGCTGGGCCTGGAGCGGCCTGGCGCGCTACGTCCCGGCGCCCCATGCCGCGGCCTGGCTGTCGCTGCCGGCCGCCGCCCTCTACGCCGGGCTGGCCGGGTTCACGGTGCCGACGCAGCGTGCGCTGGTGATGGTCGCGGTGGTCATGGTGGCCCTGCTGCTGCGCCGGGCGCTCGCCCCGGGCCGCGCGCTGGCGCTGGCGCTGGCCGGCGTGCTGCTGATCGACCCGTTGGCCCCGGGCTCGCCCGGTTTCTGGCTCTCCTTCGTCGCGGTGGCGCTGATCCTCTACACCGTGGCGTGGCGCCGAGCGGCCGGTTGGCGACTGCTGCGCGTCGCCTGGCTGCAGGTGGTGCTGGCGATCGGCCTCGCGCCGTTGCTGGTGCTGGCCTTCAATCAGGTCCCGCTGGTCTCGCCGCTGGCCAACCTGTTCGCGGTGCCGCTGGTCGGCCTGCTGCTGGTGCCACTGGTGCTGGTGGCGACGCTGCTGCTGCTGCCGTGGCCGGAGGCGGGTCGCCTGCTGCTGCTACTCGCCGAGCGTCTGCTGGCGGCGACCTGGCCGTGGCTCCAGGCCGGTGCGGAGCTGCCGCTTGCGATGCACGTGTTCTCCACCCCACCCATCGCGCTGCTCCTGCTCGCCGCATTCGGCCTGGCGCTGCTGCTGGCGCCGCGCGGCGTGGCGTTGCGCCTGCCGGGCGCGGTGCTGCTGCTGCCGCTGTTCACCTTTCGCCCGGAAACGCCGCCACACGGCGCAGCATGGTTGACCCTGCTCGACGTCGGCCAGGGGTTGGCCGCGATCGTACGCACCCGCCAGAAGGTGCTGGTGTTCGATACCGGGCCGGCCTATTCGGCGAATTTCGATGCCGGTGGGGCGATTCTCGTGCCGGTGCTGCGGCGGCTCGGCCTCGAGCGCATCGACACCCTGGTGGTCTCGCATGGAGACAGCGACCACGCCGGTGGGCTCGGCTCGCTGCGCGCCGGGTTGCCGTCCACCGCACTCTACGTCGGCGCCGGGGTGCCAGGAGCCGGCGGGGCCGACCCGTGCCGCGCGGGGCAGGGGTGGCGCTGGGACGGGGTCGATTTCTCCTTCCTGCATCCAGGCGACGGCGAGGTCGCGGGCAACGACGGTTCCTGCGTGCTGCGCGTCACCGCGGGCGGTGGCTCGCTGCTGCTGACTGGCGACATCGAGCGGGACGCCGAGGCGCGCCTGCTGGCGGGCGCTCCGGGCGCGCTCGAGGTCGACGTCCTGCAGGTGCCGCACCACGGCAGTCGGACCTCGTCGACGCCGCCGTTCGTCGCCGCGACCCGGCCGGGCATCGCGCTGGTGGCGAGCGGTTGGCGCAACCGCTTCGGATTGCCGGATCCAGGCGTGGTCGCGCGCTATGCCGAGGTGGGCAGCACGGTGATCAACACCGCGACGGCCGGTGCCGTCCAGGTGCGGCTGCCGGCCCGGCCCGGCACGATCGAGGTGCATCGCCACCGCGACCGGGCGCGGCGCTTCTGGCACGCGCGGTAACCCACGCTTCCGGGGCCCCGGTCCATCCAGTATCATGAGCCGTTCGCATTTCCCCCGCTTCCTGGAGGCACACGAAACGTGTTGGAACTGGTCAAGGCCGGTGGCTGGATCATGCTGCCGATCATCGCCTGCTCGATCCTGTCGCTGGCGATCGTCGCCGAGCGACTCTGGACCCTGCAGCGGCGCCGGGTGACACCCAGGCACCTCGTCGCGCAGGTCTGGAACCTGCACAAGCATGGCAAGCTCGACACCGCGCAGCTGATCAAGCTGCGCGAGGGCTCGCCGCTCGGGCGCATCCTTGCCGCGGGGCTGATGAACCGGCATCACGACCGGGAGATCATGAAGGAGAGCATCGAGGAGACCGGGCGCCAGGTGGTCCACCAGCTCGAGCGCTACCTGAACTCGCTCGGCACCATCGCCGCGATCACGCCGCTGCTCGGCCTGCTCGGCACCGTGATCGGCATGATCAAGGTCTTCTCGGCGATCATGAGCCACGGCGTCGGCGACCCCGGCGTGCTCGCCGGCGGCATCTCCGAGGCGCTGATCACCACCGCGGCCGGACTCTCGGTCGCGATCCCGAGCCTGATGTTCCACCGCTTTTTCATCGGCCGCGTCGACGAGCTGGTGATCACCATGGAAGAGGAGGCGCTCAAGATCGTCGAGGTGATCCACGGCCGGCGCGAGCACGTGGTCATGGAGGAGGAGGCGTCTTGAACCTGCGCCCCAGGCCCCGCGACCGCATCGAGATCAACCTCACCGCGCTGATCGACGTCGTCTTCCTGCTGCTGATCTTCTTCATGGTCTCGACCACCTTCGACCGCTTCTCGGAGCTGCAGATCCAGCTGCCGGAAGCGGACGGTGAGGTGAGCGAGAGCGAGCCGGAGCTGCTCGAGCTGGTCATTGATGCCGAGGGCCGTTACTACATCGATCGTCAGCAGGTGCTCAACACCGAGCTCGAGACCCTCAAGCGCGCGCTCGACAAGTTCGTCCCGGAGTCGGGTGACGTGCCACTGGTGATCAACGCCGACGCACGCACTCCGCACCAGGCGGTGATCACCGCGATGGACGCCGCGCGCCAGGTCGGTCTGGTGCAGATCTCCTTCGTCATCAAGGAGCCGGTCGAGGCGCAGGAGTAGCGCCGCATGGCCCGCCGGGTCAGCCAGGCGGCTCCCGCCGCACCAACCGCCCCACCGCAGGAACCGCTGCATCAGCGCATCTGGTACGGCCAGCACCCGCTCGGCGTGCTGATGGCGCCGCTCGGCTGGCTCTACGCCGCGACCATGTGGCTGCGGCGGCGCGGTTACGCCGAGGGCATCTTCCACAGCGGTGGGGTCCCGGTGCCGGTGATCGTGGTCGGCAACCTGAGCGTTGGTGGCACCGGTAAGACCCCGTTCGTCGCCTGGCTGGTGGCGTTCCTGCAGCGCGAGGGCTATCGGCCAGGCGTCGTCAGCCGCGGCTACGGTGGTCGCGCGTCGAGCTGGCCGCAGCAGGTGCGTCCCGACAGCTCGCCCGACACGGTTGGCGACGAGCCGGTGCTCCTCGCGCGACGCTGTGGCTGTCCGATCGCGGTCGGTCCGGATCGCGTCGCCGCGGCGCGCGCGCTGCTCGAGCACCAGCGTTGCGACATCATCGTCGCCGACGACGGCCTGCAGCACTACGCGCTGGTGCGCGACCTCGAGATCGCCATCGTCGACGGGGTGCGCCGTTATGGGAATGGCCGCTGCCTGCCGGCCGGTCCACTGCGCGAGGCGCGCCGCCGTCTCGAGGATGTTGATATGATCGTCTGCAACGGCGTGCCGAGCCGTGGCGAGTTCCGCATGACCCTGGTCGGTCACGTGGCCCGCCGCTTCGGCGAGGAGGGTGGGGAGCAGTCACTGGAAGCCTTTTCAGGGCGCCGCGTGCACGCTGTGGCCGGGATAGGGAACCCGGCACGCTTCTTCGCCGACCTGCGTCGCCACGGGCTCGAGGTGCTGGAGCACCCGTTCCCGGATCACCACCGGTTCGTCGCCGCCGACCTGGAATTCGACGACGAGCTGCCGGTGTTGATGACCGAGAAGGACGCGGTCAAGTGCGAGACCTTCGCGCCACCGCACGCCTGGGTCGTCCCGGTCACGGCCGAGGTCGCCCCGCAACTGGAGATCCGCCTGAAACACGCGCTCGGAGGAATCGCTGCCGATGGACAGGAAACTGCTTGAGATTCTGGTCTGCCCCCTGTGCAAGGGACCGCTGGTCCACGACGAAGAGGCGCAGGAGCTGGTCTGCAAGGCCGATCGCCTCGCCTACCCGATCCGCGACGACATTCCGGTGATGCTCGAGGATGAGGCGCGCCGCCTGGCCGACGACGAGGAGGTCTGAGGGCGTCAGCCCCAACCCGCGCGTGGAATTCAAGGTCGTCATCCCGGCGCGCTTCGGCGCCTCGCGACTGCCCGGCAAGCCGCTGCGCGAGCTCGCGGGCTGGCCGCTGGTGCGCCACGTCCATGCGCGCGCCAGCGAGAGCGGGGCCGAGGTGGTCATCGCCACCGACGACGCGCGCATCCGCGACGCCTGCGAGGGCTTCGGCGCGGTGGTCTGCATGACCGCGGCCGAGCACGAGTCGGGCACCGCGCGCATCGCCGAGGTGGTCGCACAGCGCGGCTGGGACGACGAAGCGATCGTGGTCAACCTGCAGGGCGACGAGCCGCTGGTGCCGCCGTCGCTGCTGCGCGACGTCGCCACGGACCTCGCCAACCATCCCCAGGCCGATATGGCCACGCTGGTCACGCCGCTCGATTCAGGGGCCGACCTCGCCGACCCGAACGTGGTCAAGGTGGTCACCGATGCGGCTGGCTACGCACTCTATTTCAGCCGGGCCCCCGTGCCGTGGGACCGCGACCGCTTCGCGGCGGCCGGCGGTCCCGCCGTGGCCGGGCCGGGCGCGACGCACCAGCGCCACGTCGGTCTCTACGCCTACCGTGCCGGCTTCCTGCGTCGCTACGTGACGCTGGCGCCGAGCCCGCTGGAAGCGATCGAGTCGCTCGAGCAGCTGCGCGTGCTGTGGCACGGCGGGCGCATCCACGTCAGCACCGCGGCCGAGGTGCCGGGGCACGGCGTCGACACCGAGGCCGACCTCGAGCGCGTCGCTACATTGCTCGCGTCAGGGGGCCAGGGATGAGCGACCCGCTGAGGCTTGCGCGGCGCATGGGAGGCATCGCGCCGTTCCACGTCATGGACCTGCTTGCGCGTGCGCAGCAACTCGAGGCCGAGGGGCGTGACATCGTGCACATGGAGGTCGGTGAGTCCGACTTCGACACGCCGTCGGCGGTGGTCGAGGCGGGACGCGCCGCGCTCGCCGAGGGGCGCACCCGCTACACGCCGGCACTCGGCATCCCCGCGCTGCGCGAGGCGATTTCACGCCACTACCGCGACTACTACGGTGTCGACGTGCCGGCCGAGCGTATCGCCGTGACGCCGGGTGCCTCCGGGGCGCTGCAGCTTGCGCTCGGCGTACTGCTCGATCCCGGCCAGAAGGTGCTGATGGCCGACCCCGGCTACCCGTGCAACCGTCACTTCGTGCGGTTCTGCGACGGTGAACCGGTGTCGGTGCCGGCAGGGGTCGAGAGCGACTACCAGCTGCACGCCGCGCACGTCGAGGAGCACTGGGATTCGGCGACGCGCGCGGCGATGGTCGCGACCCCTGCCAACCCCACCGGCACGCTGCTCGACCGTGCTCAGCTCGTCGCGCTGGCCGAGGCGACCGCCGCGCGCGGTGGCGCGCTGCTCGTCGATGAGATCTACCATGGCCTGGTCTACGGCGTGGAGGAGGTGACCGCGGCGACGCTCGCCGACAACGTCATCGTCATCAACAGCTTCTCGAAGTACTTCGGCATGACCGGCTGGCGGCTCGGCTGGATGGTCGTGCCGCCGGGCCTGCTGCGCGCTGTCGAGCGACTGGCGCAGAACATCTACCTCGCACCGTCGACGCCGGCCCAGTACGCGGCACTCGCCGCATTCGAGCCCGAGGTGCTGGCCGAGCTCGAGGTGCGTCGCACCGAGTTCGCACGGCGGCGCGATTTCCTGCTGCCGGCGCTGCGCGAACTCGGTTTCTTGATCCCATCGACGCCCAACGGCGCGTTCTACCTCTACGCCGACAGCCGGCGCTTTGGTGACGACAGCCAGGTGCTCGCACGGCGCTTCCTCGAGGAGGCGGGCGTGGCGGTGGCTCCGGGCATCGATTTCGGCGCACACCGCGCGGCCGATCACCTGCGCTTCGCCTACACCACCTCGGTTTCACGGCTCGAGGAGGGGGTGGCGCGCATTGCCCGGCTGCTCGGCCAGGGCTGAACAAACGGAGGAGTTGGAGAGATGGAAGACCTGCAGACCTCGGAGACCTGGCGCGTATTCCGCATTCAGGCCGAGCTCATCGACGGCATCGAGACGCTGAACAACCTCGGCCCGGCGGTGTCCGTGTTCGGCAGCGCACGGCTGGATGAGGGGTCACCCTACTACCAGGCGGCGATGACCCTGACGCACGAGCTGGCGATGGCCGGGATGTCCGTCATCACCGGTGGCGGTCCGGGCATCATGGAGGCGGCCAATCGCGGTTGCCACGGCAACGGCGGCAAGTCGGTCGGACTCAACATCACCTTGCCGATGGAGCAGGAGCCCAACCCTCACCAGGACATCCGCCTCGAGTTCCGCTACTTCTTCGTGCGCAAGCTGATGTTCGTGAAGTACGCGGTGGCCTACGTCATCTTCCCCGGCGGCTTCGGCACCCTCGACGAGCTGTTCGAGTCACTGACCCTGGTGCAGACCGACAAGATTCGTCATTTCCCGATCCTGCTCTACGGCAGCGACTACTGGAAGGGGCTGATGGACTGGCTGCGCGAGCGGACACTCGAGCTCGGCTGCATCGAGTCCAGTGATTTCGAGCTGTTGCAGCTCGTCGACGATCCCAGGCAGGCCGCGAGCATGATCATCGAACATCACGACCGCATCTCGCAGTTGCCGCCCGAGGATCGGCGTAGCAGCCATGTCTGATCTGCTTTTCCTTGCGTCGCGTGGGGTCGGCCCGGTAACTTAACCCTCCCGGGCCACGGAGTGGCCGTCTCGGCCGCGTGCGACCCACGAGCGGTCTCGAACGGAACGTCAGATGGTAGACAAGAAGATCCTGAAAAAGCTGGTGCCGATCAACTCGCTCAACAGCGAGCACGTCGAACAGCTCGCCTCCAGCACCAAGCCCGAGCAGGTCCCCGCGGGCGACGTGGTTTTCAATGAGGGCGAGGAGGATCACAGCGCCATCTACCTGCTGCAGGGCGAGGTCGAGCTGGTCACCGGCAGCAACGTGCTCAAGGTGCTGCGAGGTGGCGACGAGGCGACCCAGCACCCGCTCGCGCCGTATCAGCCGCGCCAGGTCACCGCCAAGGCGAAGACCGTCATCGCGCTGCTGCGCTTCAAGAGCGATCTGCTCGACACCTTCCTGACCTGGGATCAGTCCAGCGGCTACACCGTCGAGGACATCGACGAAGAAGAGGACGAAGGCGACTGGATGGCCAAGATCCTCCAGAAGGAGGTCTTCTTCCGCATCCCGCCGGCCAACATCCAGACCATCTTCGCGCGCATGGAACCGGTCTCGCTCCGCACCGGCGACAAGGTCATCGAGCAGGGGCAGGAGGGCGATTACTACTACGTGATCAAGCGTGGTCACTGCAAGGTCACGCGCAAGACCCGCAATTACCCCAAGGGGGTCAAGCTGGCGACCCTGGGTGTCGGCGACAGCTTCGGCGAGGAGGCACTGATCACCGACACCAAGCGCAATGCGACGGTGACCATGCTGAGCGACGGCGAGATGATGCGGCTCTCCAAGGAGGACTTCACCAAGCTGTTGCAGGAGCCGCTGCTCAACTGGCTCGGCTACAAGGAGGCCTCGGCGATGGTCGAGGAGCAGGGCGCGAAGTTCCTCGACGTGCGCCTGCCTGCCGAGTTCGAACAGCGCCACCTCGAGGGGAGCGTCAACATTCCGTTCTTCTCGTTGCGCATGCGCCTGAAGCAGCTCGAGCGCGAGGCGCCCTTCGTGCTGGTCTGCGACACCGGCTCGCGCAGTTCGGCGGCCGCGTTCCTGCTCAACGAGCGCGGCTACGAGGCCTTCGTGCTGCGAGGCGGGCTCAACAAGCTGCCCGCCGGCGTCCTGCCGGACGCCTGACCTCCTGCCCTAGCCCTCGTACCCCGGGACCTTCGCCAGGTCCACCTCGTCGATCTGTTCCGGTAGCAGGAAGCTGTTGGCGTACTCGAGCCACACCTTCTCGCGCAGGAAGACGTCGAAGAGATCCGGGTCGATGTGCGCGTCCTTCTTCATGAAGCCCATGATCTTGAGGCTCTCGGAGAGCGTCTTGGCCTTCTTGTAGGGTCGGTCGGCCGCAGTCAGCGCCTCGAAGATGTCGGCGATGCCCATGATGCGTGCCTGGATCGACATGTCCTCGCGCTTGAGCCCACGCGGATAGCCGCTGCCGTCCATCTTCTCGTGGTGGCCGCCGGCGAACTCGGGCACGCGTTGCAGATCCCTCGGGAACGGCAGCGACTCGAGCATCTTGATGGTCGCGGTGATGTGGTAGTTGATCACCTCGCGCTCTTCGTCGGTCAGCGTGCCGCGCTCGATGCAGAGGTTGTAGATCTCGTTCTCGGTCAGGAACGACTGCTCGGTCCCGTCCGGAGCAACCCAGCGGTTCTCGGCGATCTGCTGCACACGTGCCTTGTCATCATCCTTCATGAACTCGCCGCCGACGTTGTGCCTGCGGACGAACTCGCGGTCGTCGTCGAGCTGCGCGACGCGCGCCTCGAAGGCCGATTCCAGTGCCGCAAGGTCGGCCTCTTCGCCGGCTTCCAGCGCGGCGAGCCTGGCCTTGAGCAGCTCGATCTCGGCGTCGCGCTTGAGCACCTCGAAGCGGGTGTCGACGGTGTGCACGCGGTCGTAGATGGTCTCGAGCTTGGTCGCCTTGTCGACGACGTACTCGGGCGTGGTGACCTTGCCGCAGTCGTGCAACCAGGAAGCGATCTTGAGCTCATAGCGGTCGGTCTGCGACATGTCGAACTCGGCGAGTGGGCCATCCTGAGTCCGTGCACAGGCATCGGCCAGCATCATCGACAGCTCCGGCACGCGGCGGCAGTGACCCCCGGTGTAGGGCGACTTGTCGTCGATCGCGGACGCGATCATCTCGATGAACGACTCGAACAGTTCGCGCAGATTGGCGATCAGTTGCTGGTTGGTCAGCGCGACGGCGGCCTGCGAGGCGAGCGATTCGACCAGGCGCTGGTCATCAGAGCTGAACGGCACCACTTCGCCGCTGTCGGGGTCGATCTTGTTCAGCAGCTGCAGGACACCGATCACCTCGTTCTGGTGGTTGGCCATCGGCACGGTCAGGAACGATTTCGATCGGTAGCCGGTGCTCTCGTCGAACTTGCGGGTGCCAGAGAAATCGTAGGTGGTGTTCTCGTAGGCGTCTGGGATGTTGATGGTCACCCGCTCGAGCGCGGCGCAGGCGGCGACCATGTTGGTGTTGGGCGTGCCGTCGTCGCG
>JAACFL010000174.1 GCA_009937385.1 Gammaproteobacteria bacterium
ATTGCGCCGATTGCGATGGAAGACGGACTGCGCTTCGCGATTCGCGAGGGCGGCCGCACCGTCGGCGCCGGCGTCGTCGCCAAGATCCTGGAGTAAACCAGCAAGGTGGGTAACGCGGGGCCGGGGAATCGCTTCCCCGGCCCCACTCTTCTAGGCCAGTAGCTCAATTGGCAGAGCAGCGGTCTCCAAAACCGCAGGTTGGGGGTTCGATTCCCTCCTGGCCTGCCATACGGAACGGCCGGGCGCCCGTGGGGTGGCCCGGCCGACAAGTTGCAGGATGAACGCGAAGGTCGACACGCAGGAAACGAAGCTGGACGGGCCGAAGCTGACCGTCGCCGCGCTGGTCGCGGCGGGTGGGCTGGCCGGGTTCTACCTGTTCCCCGACCAGCACCTGCTGGTGCGTGTCGTGGGCTTGCTGGTGGTGCTCGGCGTCGCTGCGGCGATCGCGCTGACCACCGCCCGTGGACGCGGCCTGCTGCAGTTCCTTGCGGATACGCGCATGGAGGTGCGCAAGGTGGTCTGGCCGGGGCGCACCGAGACGACCCAGACCACGCTGCTGGTGGTCGGCATGGTGTTCATCGTCGCGCTGCTGCTGTGGCTCTACGACAGCCTGCTCAGTTGGCTGATCCGCTTGTTGACCGGACAGGGAGCGTAACGATGGCGATGCGGTGGTACGTGGTGCACGCCTTCTCGGGCTACGAGAACCAGGTCAAGCGCTCGCTGCTCGAGCGCATCGCCATGAGTGGTCTCGAGGACCAGTTCGGCGAAATCCTGGTGCCCACCGAAGAGGTGGTCGAGATGCGTGGAGGCACCCAGCGCAGGAGCGAGCGGAAGTTCTTCCCCGGCTATGTGCTGGTACAGATGGACATGAACGAGGCCACCTGGCACCTGGTCAAGGACGTGCCACGGGTCATGGGCTTCATCGGCGGGACCGGCGACAAGCCGGCGCCGCTCTCCCCGCGCGAGGCGGACGCGATCCTGCAGCGCATCCAGGAGGGCGTCGAGAAGCCGAAGCCGAAGGTGCTCTACGAGCCCGGCGAGGTGGTGCGCGTCAACGACGGTCCGTTCACCGACTTCAACGGCGTCGTCGAAGAGGTCAACTACGAGAAGAGCCGCGTGCGCGTTGCAGTGCTGATCTTCGGCCGGTCGACCCCGGTGGAGCTCGAGTTCGGGCAGGTCGAGAAAGCTTGACGATCGCGGCGCGGCCCGCCATGGCCGCGGTGCGTATCAACGGGGAGCCGCGAGGCGCTAGCACCCACACACAGGAGTAAACCATGGCAAAGAAAGTCCAGGCCTTCATCAAGCTGCAGGTCCCGGCCGGGCAGGCGAACCCGAGTCCGCCGGTCGGTCCGGCGCTCGGCCAGCACGGCGTCAACATCATGGAGTTCTGCAAGGCGTTCAACGCGCAGAGCCAGTCCATCGAGGCCGGTCTGCCGATCCCGGTCGTGATCACGGTCTACAGCGACCGCAGCTTTACCTTCATCACCAAGACCCCGCCGGCCTCGGTGCTGCTCAAGAAGGCCCTGGGCCTCAAGAGCGGCAGCGCCGTGCCGAACCGCGACAAGGTCGGCAAGGTGACCCGTGCCCAGCTCGAGGAGATCGCGCAGACCAAGATGCCGGATCTCAACGCGGCCGATCTCGACGGTGCCGTGCGCATCGTCGCCGGTACCGCGCGCAGCATGGGCATCGAGACGGAGGAGGTCTGAAGCCATGGCCACACGTAGCAAGCGCATCCGCGCCATCCGTGAGAAGACCGTTGCCGGACAGCAGTACGGCATCGACGAAGCCCTTTCCCTGATCAAGGAACTGTCCACGGTCAAGTTCGACGAGTCGGTCGACGTCAGCGTCAACCTGGGCGTCGACCCGCGCAAGTCCGATCAGGTGGTGCGCGGCTCGACCGTGCTGCCCAACGGCACCGGCAAGTCGGTGCGCGTGGCGGTGTTCGCCCAGGGTGACCTCGCCACCGCGGCCCAGGAGGCCGGGGCCGAAATCGTCGGGTTCGAGGACCTCGCCGAGCAGGTGCAGGCCGGGCAGATGGACTTCGACGTCGTCATCGCCGCACCGGACGCGATGCGCGTGGTCGGCAAACTGGGCCAGATTCTCGGTCCGCGTGGCCTGATGCCCAACCCGAAGGTCGGCACCGTGACGCCCGACGTGGCGGGTGCGGTGAAGAACGCCAAGGCGGGTCAGGTGCGTTACCGGACCGACAAGGCCGGCATCATCCACTGCACCATCGGCAAGGCCAGCTTCGACGTCACGGCGCTGCGCCAGAACCTCGAGGCGTTGCTTGGTGATCTCAACCGTGCCAAGCCGGCCGCGTCGAAGGGCCAGTACATGCGCAAGGTGACCGTCTCCAGCACCATGGGGCCGGGTCTCTCGGTCGATCAGTCGACGCTGGAGAGTTGATTTCGTCGCGGTCGCCCACGGGCGGCCGCGCAGGACTTTGGGGCGCTGGCCACGGCCGGCGACCGTCAAAGACCGCGGGCGCACCTCCGGGTGCTTAATCGGCAAATGCCAGCCTGCGCAGACGGTGCAACCTGATTCAGGAGAACTCCTGGTGAAGGACACCGTGAACCGTGGACCCCGCCTCCGGGCGGAGTCCGTCGTCAAGGGTGCAGCCCCGGTTCGCCGGAGCTGCAATTGAGAGGTGTAACCAGGTGAGTCTGACATACGAGCAGAAAAAGGCCGTCGTCGCCGAAGTCGCCGAGATCGCAGCGGGGGCCCACTCCCTCGTCGCGGCCGAGTACAGCGGCCTCACCGTCGAGCAGCTGACCGAACTGCGTCGGGAGAGCCGTAATAACGGCGTCTACCTGCGCGTGGTGAAGAATACGCTTGCCCGGCGGGCAATCGACGGGACCGAGTTTGCCTGCGTCAGCGAAAAGCTGGTGGGTCCACTGATCCTTGCCTTCTCTCAGGCCGACCCGGGTGCGGCGGCGCGCGTCATCAAGGACTACAGCAAGAAGAACGACAAGCTGGTCGTGAAGCTGGTGTCCATCGGTGGCCAGGCGCTTCCCGCCTCCGAGCTCGCGCGGCTGGCTTCGCTGCCGACCCGCGAACAGGCCCTGAGCATGCTGCTTGGCGTGATGAAGGCGCCGATCGAGAAGTTCGTCCGCACGCTGGCCGAGCCGCACGCCAAGATGGTGCGCACGGTCGCCGCGGTCCGGGACCACAAGCAGGCTGCCTGACATTCGTTAGCAACCGGGACCCGCGGCCCAGGCCGCAGGCGCCCCAGCAGGAGTAATTGAAATGGCTGTTTCCAAAGAAGAGATTCTCGAGGCAATTGGCAACATGAGCGTCATGGAGGTCGTCGACCTGATCTCCATGATGGAAGAGAAGTTCGGCGTCTCCGCCGCGGCCGCCGTCGCGGCTGCACCGGCCGCCGCCGGTGGTGGCGAGGCCGCCGCCGCAGCCGAGGAGAAGACCGAGTTCGACGTCGTCCTCACCGGCTTCGGCGACAAGAAGGTCGGCGTCATCAAGGCGGTCCGCGGCATGACTGGCCTGGGTCTCAAGGAGGCCAAGGACCTGGTCGAGGGTGCGCCGAGCACGGTTAAGGAAGGCGTCACCAAGGACGAGGCCGAGAAGATGAAGGCCGAGCTCGAGGAAGCCGGCGGCAGCGTCGAGCTCAAGTAAGCCGGTCTTGTCCCCACGACAGGACCTGCAATTCGGAACGGCTGGCGGCCCTGTGCCGCCGGCCTTTTCCCGTTTTCGGACGGCCGCCCACACGGCGGCCTGACCGGACCGGACACGACGCCCACACTGGCGCAGGTTGACGAACCCAAGCCGAGGAAGATCGATGGCCTACTCATTCACCGAAAAGAAGCGTATCCGCAAGGATTTCGGCAAGCGTCTGAGCGTGCTCGAGGTGCCGCCACTGCTGGACATCCAGCTTGGCTCCTACCGCGGGTTCCTGCAGGCCGATGCCGGTATCGACGACCGCCTCGACCGCGGGCTTCAGGCGGCCTTCAAGTCGGTGTTCCCGATTGTCAGCTACTCCGGTAACGCGAGTCTGGAGTACGTCAACTACCGCCTTGGCAAGCCGATCTTCGACGTCAAGGAGTGTGGCCTGCGCGGCATGACCTATGCGGCCCCGCTGCGGGTCAAGGTGCGCCTGATCATCTACGACAAGGATGCGCCGGGTTCGCAGAAGCCGGTCAAGGACATCCGTGAGCAGGACGTCTACATGGGCGAGCTGCCGCTGATGACCGAGAACGGCACGTTCATCATCAACGGCACCGAGCGTGTCATCGTCTCGCAGCTGCACCGCTCGCCGGGAGTGATCTTCGAGCACGACAAGGGCAAGACCCACTCCTCGGGCAAGCTGCTGTTCTCGGCCCGGGTGATCCCCTACCGCGGCTCCTGGCTCGACTTCGAGTTCGACCACAAGGACGCGCTGTTCACGCGCATCGACCGTCGGCGCAAGCTGCCGGCCACGGTGCTGCTGCGCGCGCTCGGTTTCGATACCGAGCAGATGCTCGAGCTGTTCTTCGACTTCGACCAGTTCTCGATCAAGGGCGAGAAAATCAAGCTTACGCTGGTGCCGGAGCGCCTGCGTGGCACCAATCTCAGCTTCGACCTCAAGGGTGCGCGCGGCAAGGTGCTGGTCGAGGCCAGTTCGCGTGTCACCGCACGCCACGTGCGTGAGCTGACCGAGGCGGGCGTCAAGAACGTCGATGTGCCCGGCGAATTCCTGGTCGGCAAGGTGCTGGCGAAGAACGTCGTCGACACCGAGACCGGCGAACTGGTCGCCGCGGCCAACGACGAGATCACCGAGGAGCTGCTGGCCAGCCTGCTCGAGGCGGGTGTCAGCGAGCTGCACACCCTGTTCATCAACGACCTCGACCGCGGGCCGTACATCTCCGACACCCTGCGCCTCGATCCGTCGACCTCGCAGCTCGAGGCGCTGGTCGAGATCTACCGCATGATGCGCCCCGGTGAGCCGCCGACCAAGGACGCCGCAGAGACGCTGTTCAACAACCTGTTCTTCGAGAGCGACCGCTACGACCTGTCGGCCGTCGGGCGCATGAAGTTCAATCTCGACAGCGACGACATCATCGCGGTGATCCGCACGCTGATCGACATCCGCAACGGCAACGGCACCGTCGACGACATCGACCACCTCGGCAACCGCCGCGTGCGCTGCGTCGGCGAGATGGCCGAGAATTCGTTCCGCGTGGGCCTGGTGCGCGTCGAGCGCGCGGTCAAGGAGCGCCTGAACCTGGCCGAGTCCGAGGGGCTGATGCCGCAGGAGCTGATCAACGCCAAGCCGGTGTCAGCGGCGGTCAAGGAGTTCTTCGGCTCCAACCAGCTCTCGCAGTTCATGGACCAGAACAACCCGCTCTCCGAGGTGACCCACAAGCGGCGCATCTCGGCGCTGGGCCAGGGCGGCCTGACCCGCGAGCGCGCCGGGTTCGAGGTGCGCGACGTGCACCCGACCCACTACGGCCGGGTCTGCCCGATCGAGACCCCTGAAGGTCCGAACATCGGCCTGATCAACTCGCTGGCGGTCTATGCCCGCACCAACCGCTACGGCTTCCTCGAGACGCCGTACATGAAGGTTGAGGATGGCAAGATCGTCCGCGACAAGCAGGGCAACGTCACCATCGACTACCTCTCCGCGATCGACGAGGCCGAGTTCGTCATCGCCCAGGCCAACGCGACGCTCGACGACAAGGGTCGCCTGGTCGACGAGCTGGTCACCTGCCGTCACCTCAACGAGTTCACCATGTCCTCGCCGGATCGCGTCGAGTACATGGACGTGTCGCCGAAGCAGATCGTCTCGGTCGCCGCGGCCCTGGTGCCGTTCCTCGAGCACGACGACGCCAACCGCGCGCTGATGGGCTCGAACATGCAGCGCCAGGCAGTGCCGACGCTGCGTGCCGAGAAGCCGCTGGTCGGCACTGGCATGGAGCGCGTGGTGGCCACCGACTCGGGCGTGACCGTGGTCGCGGAGCGTGGCGGCCTGGTCGACTCGGTCGACGCCGGCCGCATCGTGGATATCTACAACCTGGTCAAGTACACGCGCTCGAACCAGAACACCTGCATCAACCAGCGTCCGCTGGTGAAGATCGGTGACCAGATCGCGCGCGGCGACGTGCTCGCCGACGGACCGTCGACCGACATGGGCGAGCTGGCGCTCGGCCAGAACATGCTGGTCGCGTTCATGCCGTGGAACGGCTACAACTTCGAGGACTCGATCCTGATCTCGGAGCGGGTGGTCGAGGAGGATCGTTACACGACGATCCACATCGAGGAGCTGACCTGCGTAGCGCGCGACACCAAGCTCGGCGCCGAGGAGGTCACCGCGGACATCCCCAACGTCGGCGAGTCGGCACTCGGCAAGCTCGACGAGGCGGGCATCGCCTACATCGGCGCCGAGATGAAGCCGGGCGACATCCTGGTCGGCAAGGTCACGCCCAAGGGTGAGACCCCGCTGACCCCAGAGGAGAAGCTGCTGCGCGCGATCTTCGGCGAGAAGGCCTCCGACGTGAAAGACACGTCGCTGCGCGTGCCCTCAGGCATGGACGGCACGGTGATCGACGTCCAGGTGCTCACCCGCGACGGCATCGAGAAGGATGCGCGCGCGCTGGCCATCGAGTCGGCGGAGCTGGCCCGGGTCAAGAAGGACCTCAACGACCAGCTGCGCATCATGGAAGAGGATGCCTACCAGCGTATCGAGAAGCTGCTGATCGGCAAGACCGCTGCCGGTGGGCCGAACAAGCTCAAGGACGGCGACCGCATCACCAAGACCTACCTCGCCGACCTCGAGCGCGAGCGCTGGTCGGAGGTCCGCCTGCGTAACGAGGACGCCAACGATCAGCTGCAGGCCGCGGCCGAGCAGCTGCGCGTGCAGCGCCAGGACTTCGATCAGCGCTACGAGGAGAAGAAGCAGAAGATCACCAGCGGTGACGACCTTGCTCCGGGCGTGCTGAAGATGGTCAAGGTCTACCTGGCCGTGAAGCGGCGTCTGCAGCCGGGCGACAAGATGGCCGGCCGCCACGGCAACAAGGGCGTCATCTCGACCATCGTGCCGGTCGAGGACATGCCCTACATGGACGATGGCACCCCGGTCGACGTGGTGCTGAACCCGCTCGGCGTGCCGTCGCGCATGAACGTCGGCCAGGTGCTCGAGACGCACCTCGGCTGGGCCGCCAAGGGCCTCGGTCACCGCATCGGTGCGATGCTCGATGCCCAGGCCAAGCTCGCCGAGCTGCGCAAGTACCTCGACGCCATCTACAACAAGAGCGGTGGGCGCAGCGTCGATCTCGCGAGCATGAGCGACGACGAGGTGCTCGAGCTGGCCAGCAACCTGCGCGCCGGCGTGCCGATGGCGACGCCGGTGTTCGACGGCGCCAACGAGGCCGAGATCAAGGGGCTGCTCAAGCTCGCCGGCCTGCCGGAGAGCGGCCAGGCCGAGCTGTGCGACGGGCGTACCGGCGAGTCGTTCGACCGCCCGGTCACGGTCGGCTACATGCACATGCTCAAGCTCAACCACCTCGTCGACGACAAGGTGCACGCGCGCTCGACCGGCCCGTACAGCCTGGTCACCCAGCAGCCGCTGGGCGGAAAGGCGCAATTCGGCGGTCAGCGCTTCGGCGAGATGGAGGTGTGGGCGCTCGAGGCCTACGGCGCCTCCTACACGCTGCAGGAGATGCTGACCGTGAAGTCCGACGATGTGCAGGGCCGTACCCGCATGTACAAGAACATCGTCGACGGAGATCATCGTATGGACGCCGGCATGCCCGAGTCGTTCAACGTGTTGCTGAAGGAGATCCGCGCTCTGGGGATCAACATCGAGCTGGAGCAGGACTGAGGTCCTGGACCAGGCGCGACGCGAGACCCGGTAACGAGCAGGAGAACGACCTTGAAAGACCTACTGAACCTTCTCAAGACCCAGGGCCAGATCGAGGACTTCGATGCGATCCGCATCGGCCTCGCCTCCCCGGAGATGATCCATTCCTGGTCGTACGGCGAGGTGAAGAAGCCCGAGACCATCAACTACCGCACGTTCAAGCCGGAACGTGATGGCCTGTTCTGCGCCAAGATCTTTGGCCCGACCACCGATTACGAGTGCCTGTGCGGCAAGTACAAGCGCCTCAAGCATCGCGGCGTGGTGTGCGAGAAGTGCGGCGTCGAGGTGACCCTGGCCAAGGTGCGCCGTGAGCGCATGGGCCACATCGAGCTGGCCAGCCCGGTGGCACACATCTGGT
>JAACFL010000175.1 GCA_009937385.1 Gammaproteobacteria bacterium
CCTCTTCGCTCGACGCGACGGCAATGTCGGAGACGTGCAGGAACGCGGTGCGCGCAAGCCCGGCCTCGACGAACGCCGCCTCCATGCCGGGCAATACACGGCAGACGCGCCCCTTGTAGAGGTTGCCGACGATGCCGCGGCTGCGCATGCGCTCGACGAACACCTCCTGCAGCACGCCGTTCTCGACCATCGCGACGCGGGTCTCCTGCGGGGTGACGTTGATCAGGATTTCGCCATTCATCGCGGGTCGCGACGCTCCGTTCGGGTGCCGGGGAACAGCCGCCATTATCGGGGCAGCAGCCACGCCTCACCACCCCACGTCGATGCCGGCCTCGCGCAGCAGTTCACCGGTCTCGAACAGTGGCAGCCCCATGACCCCGGAATAGCTGCCCTCGAGGCGGGTCACGAACAGCGCCGCGCGCCCCTGGATGGCGTAGCCGCCGGCCTTGTCGGCCGGTTCACCGGTGGCCCAGTAGGCCTCGATCTCGGAGGGCGCCAGCTCGCGGAAGGTGACGTGACTGACGCTGAGCCGGCAGGCGATCGCGTCGCCATCTGCCAGCGCGACCGCGGTCAGCACCTCGTGGCGGCGTCCCGAGAGCCGCGCGAGCATGGCCAGCGCAGCGTCACGGTCGGCCGGTTTGCCCAGCACCGCGTCGTCGAGCACCACGACGGTGTCGGCACCGAGTACCGGGCCGGCACCCGACGCCTCCAGGCCTGCGCTCGCCTTGGCACGTGCCAGGCGCTCGACGTAGACCGCCGGCACCTCGGAGGGCCGCCGCGTCTCGTCGACCTCGACGCGCACCACGCGGTGCGAAACACCGACCTGGTCGAGCAGTTCGCGTCGACGCGGCGATTGCGAGGCAAGGATCAGCATCTCCGGACTCACTCCCGGTGGTACGGATGGTTGGTCAACAGGCTCCAGGCACGGTAGAGCTGCTCGGCGACGATCACCCGCACCAGCATGTGCGGAAAGGTGAGCGGCGACAGCGACCAGCGTTCATCGGCGCGCTCGAGGCAGCGCGGGTCGAGCCCGTCAGGGCCACCGACCAGCAACGCCACGTCGCGGCCACCCGCGCGCCAGCCTTCGAGGCGCTTCGCCAGCGCCGGGGTATCCCAGGAGCGACCGGTGACGTCCAGCGCGACGACGTGCACACCGTCACCGAGTGCCGCGAGCATGCGCTCGCCCTCGTCGCGACGAGCCCGCACCGTCTCGGACTTGCGGCCACGCTGGCCGGCAGCGAGCTCGACCAGCTCGAGAGCGCAGTCACGTGGCATGCGCTTGGCGAATGTCGCCCAACCCTCGGCGACCCAGGCCGGCATCTTCTGCCCGACGGCGATCAGCCGGATGCGCACTCAGGCCTCTTGGGCGCGGGCCGATTCGACGCTGCTCCAGAGCTTCTCGAGGTTGTAGAAGTCGCGCACCCGCGGCTGCATGACGTGCACCACCACGCTGCCGAGGTCGACCAGCACCCACTCGCCCTGGCGCTCCCCCTCAACGCCGAGCGGCCGTACGCCAGCCTCCTTGGCACGGCTGACGACGCTGTCTGCGAGCGACTTGACGTGACGGTCGGAGGTGCCGCTGGCGATCACCATCCAGTCGGTGACGGTGGTCATCTCGTGGACGTCGAGCGTCTTGAGCTCGACCGCCTTGAGGTCTTCCAGGGCCGTGACGGCCAGGTCTTTCAGTTCTTCTGTCTGCATCGGGTTTCCTGATCAGGCCCGGGCCCGCGCGGGGTCGGCCGCGCGGTAGAGGCCCAGGCGTTGAATGGTGTCGTGTACCGGATCGGGCACCAGGTAGCGGATGCTGCGCCCGGCCGCGATTCGCGTGCGGATGTCGGTGGAGCTGATCTCGAGCTGGGTGACGCGCCAGAACATCACGCGCCCGGCCGCTTGCGCGTGCAGGTCCGCGGCGACGCTGGTGCCGCGCGCATCGGTCTCCACGGCGAGTTCCGACGCCAGCTTGGCGGTGTGGCCCGGGCGCTGCAGCACGACGACGTGGGCAAGGTCGAACAGCTCGCGCCAGCGGTGCCAGCCCGTCAGGCCGGTGAAGGCGTCGCCACCGAGCATCAGCACCAGCGGCTGCGTCGCGCCCAATTCGTCGCGCAGCGATGCGAGCGTGTCGACGGTGTACGAGGGCCCGTCACGCTCGAGCTCACGCGCGTCGACGCGCAGTCCCGGCTCGCCGGTGACGGCGGCCACGAGCAGGTCGCGGCGCTGTTCGGCGCTCGCACCGGGAATCTCGCGCAGCGGGTTCTGGCGCGCCGGCAGCAACCGCACCTCGGCGAGACCGAGGCCATCGAGGGCATCGAGTGCGACCCTGAGGTGGCCGTTGTGGACCGGGTCGAAGGTGCCACCGAACAGGCCGATGGCCCCGCTGTTCTCCGTCACGCGAACGTCACCGGCAACCGTTCAACCCCTCACGTGGCCGTCGCCGAGCACGACGAACTTCTGCGAGGTCAGCCCCTCGAGACCGACCGGCCCACGGACGTGCAGCTTGTCGGTGCTGATGCCGATCTCGGCGCCGAGGCCGTATTCGAAGCCGTCGGCGAAGCGGGTCGAGGCGTTGACCATCACCGAGCTCGAGTCGGCCTCGCGCAGGAAGCGGCGCGCGCGGCCGACGTCCTCGGTGACGATCGACTCGGTGTGCCCCGAACCGTGCGCATCGATGTGCGCCAGCGCCGCATCGAGCCCGGCGACCACCCGGATCGACAGGATCGGGGCCAGGTACTCGGTGTCCCAGTCCTCGTCGCTGGCCGGCTGGCAGTCGGCGAGCAGCGCACGGGTCGCTTCGCAGCCGCGCAGCTCGACGCCCTCGGCACGGTACTTCTCGCCCAGCTCCGGGAGCACCTGGTCGGCCACGGCCTCGGCGACCAGCAGCGTCTCCATGGTGTTGCAGGTGCCGTAGCGCTGGGTCTTGGCGTTGAACGCGATGGCCACCGCCTTGGCAAGATCGGCGCGGTCGTCGATGTAGACGTGGCAGACGCCGTGCAGGTGCTTGATCACGGGCACGCGGGCCTCGCCGCTGATGCGCTCGATCAGCCCCTTGCCGCCGCGCGGCACGATCACGTCGACGTACTCGGGCATGGTGATCAGCGCGCCGACCGCGGCGCGGTCGGTGGTCTCGAGGACCTGCACCGCGTCGGCCGGCAGCCCGGCCTCGGCGAGCCCGGTATGGATGCACGCGGCGATCGCGGTATTCGAGTGGAACGCCTCGGAGCCACCGCGCAGGATGCAGGCGTTGCCGGACTTCAGGCACAGCGCCGCGGCGTCGGCGGTGACGTTCGGCCGCGACTCGTAGATGATCCCGATCACCCCGAGCGGCACGCGCATGCGCCCGACCTGGATCCCGGACGGACGGTAATCGAGCCGCTCGATCGAGCCGACCGGATCGGGCAGCGCGGCGACCTGGCGCAGCCCCTCGGCCATGTCGGCGATGCGCTGCGGGGTCAGTTCCAGGCGATCGAGCAGCGCGGCGTCGAGCCCGCTGTCGCGGCCTGCGGCCAGGTCACGGTCGTTGGCCTCGCGCAGCGTGTCCGCGCGCGCCTCGATCGCCACGGCGGTGGCCAGCAGCGCGGCATTCTTGGCCCCGGTCTCGGCGCGGCTCATGGCGCGCGCGGCATCCCGGGCGCGACGCCCGACCCCATGCATGTACTCTGCGACCTTCTGGTCCATCGTCGTCTTCCAGTTCGTCGGCCCGGTCGTCCGGGCCGTGGTTCAGCGCGCGGCCAGGTCAGGCCCGCCGGCGAGGCGCGTCACCAGCTCGCGCAGCGCGCGCCACGGCTCGCCCCGCTCGCGCCCCTTGATCACGCGGTCGACCCGCGCACAGCCCACCAGGCCCGCGGCCCAGTGGGCGTCGTCCCCACGCCGCAGCGCGGCGCCGACCAGCTTCTTGCGCGACGACCAGACGCGGTGCGCGTCCAGCACGCGCGGCAGCGGGGTGCCGCGTGCCACGTCGCGCGCCATGCCGCACAGCCCGCGTACCTCGCGGGCCAGCGCCCAGAGCACCAGCGGCGGAGCGCTGCCCTCTCCACGCAGGCCATCGAGCACGCGCAGGCCGCGATCGAGGCGCCCTTCGAGCGTGGCATCGACCAGATCGTACACGCTGAAGCGCGCGCTGTCCGTGACCGACCGCAACACGGCATCGACGTCCACCGGGCCCTCGCCCTGCAGCAGACACAGCTTGTCGATCTCCTGGGCCGCCGCCACCAGGTTGCCCTCGACGCGGTCGACCAGCAGCGCGATCGCCTCGTCGTCGGGACGCAGCCCACGCGCCTGCATGCGGTCGCGGACCCAGCGCGGGAGCGCGCCCGCCTTGGGCAACGCGCACTCCACCACCATCCCGACCCGGTCGATCGCAGCAACCCAGCGCGCCTTCTTGAGCCTGCCGTCGAGCACGTTGCTGGTCGCGACCAGCAGCACGTCCGGCGGCGGCGCCTCGCAGTAGGCAACCACCGCGTCCGCACCCTCCTTGCCGATGCTGCCGTTGCCGAGGCGCAGGTCGATGATGCGCCGCTCGGCGAACAGCGACAGGCTGGCGCCGGCCGCGGCCAGCTCGCGCCAGTCGAAATCCTTCGGAGTCGCGTCGATCACCTCGCGTTCGGCGTACCCGGCCTCGCGGGCGCGCCGGTGCAGCAGGTCGACCGTCTCGGTCAGCTGCAGCGGCTCGTCTCCGGCCACCAGGTAGACCGGCGCGAGATCGCGGCGGTTGGTGAGTGCCTCGGGTCGCGACGACACGCTGCGTCAGCCTCGTGCAGCCAGCCGCCGCACCAGCGCGTCGATCACCTCGTCACGCAACTCACGCTTGACGCGGCGCGCCTCGGCCAGCGCCGCGTTGACCTGGTCGGCACTGCTCTGCACGGTGCGGTTGGCGCTGACGCTGCCACTCTGCACGGTGGCATCCCCACCGGCCTGCAGGGTGTAGTCGATGCGCGCGGAGAGCTGGAAGTCGCGTGCCGTGCTGCCCACGCCGAGCGCGAGCAGGTCCTCGCCCTCGTCGTATGCGAGGATCTCGAGCCGCGCGGCGTCAGCGCC
>JAACFL010000176.1 GCA_009937385.1 Gammaproteobacteria bacterium
GCTCTGCATCAGGCCACAGCCGAACACGACTCTGCGAGTTTCGAACGGCTCTACCAGCCAGTAGCCCAGGCAGAGGCAGGGGGTGTCAGTTTGGCCGTCCCTCTGAAGAAGCTGCGGCGACGACAGTCGGCGCCACGCGAGCGGTCAATTCAGCGCACCTCGGCCAGGCCGCCGCCGCGCGGGTCGCTGGCTGCCTCGACCCGGTCGCCCATGCGGTCCCAGATCACCGCCTGCATGTCGCCCCAGGTGCGCTCGAGTCGCTGCACCTCGTGCCCGCGTGCCGCCAGCGCGGCGGCGCGCGATTCGCTCCACGCGCCGGGCTCGAACTGCACCCGGTCCGGAAGATACTGGTGGTGGAAACGCGGCAGCGCGACCAGCGCCTTGGCATCGCCACCGCGCATGAACTCGAGTGTTGCGAGCAGCACCATGGTGATGATGCGGCTGCCCCCTGGGGTGCCGAGGATCGCCACGCGCCGGCCATCGTCGAGGAAGGTGGGGGTCATGCTCGACAGCATGCGCTTGCCCGGTGCGATGGCGTTGGCCTCGTTGCCGACCAGGCCATAGACATTGGGCACACCGGGGCGTATCGAGAAATCGTCCATCTCGTCGTTCAGCAGCACCCCGGTGCCGGGCGCGACGAAACCCGAACCGAACGGGTAGTTGAGACTCATCGTCGCGGCCACCCGGTTGCCCTCGCGGTCGATGACCGAGAAGTGGGTGGTGTCGCTGCCCCGTGCTGGATCGCTTACCCCGGGTAGCAGGTCACTTGGCGTTGCGCGCTCGGGATGGATGCCGGCCCGCAGGCCGGCGGCGTAGTCCGGAGAGAGCAGGCGCGCGACCGGCACCGCGACCTGGTCCGGATCGCCGAGGTGCGCCGCCCGATCGCGGTAGGCACGGCGCATCGCCTCGATCAGCAGGTGGTCACGAGACGCTTGGTCGAGGTCGGTGAGAGGATCGTCGGCGAGCACGTTGAGGATCTGCGCGAGAACGATGCCGCCAGAGGAGGGAAGAGCGGCCGCCGTGAAGCTCAGCTCCCCCGCCCTGCCTCGCACCGGCTCCCGCTCGACGACCCGGTAGGCCGCGAGGTCCTCGGCACTCCAGATCCCACCGGCTTCACGCACGCCGTCGACCAGCGCACGCGCGACCGCGCCCGCATAGAAACCGGCGCGGCCTTCGTGTGCGAGACGCTCCAGCGTCCTGGCGAGTGCGGGCTGGCGCAGCATCCAGCCCGGCGCGGGCGGCTCGCCCGCGTCGAGAAACGGGCTGCTTCCCGACGCTGCTCGCAGCGCCTCGAGACGGAAACCGGTGAGGCGGGTGTACTGCTCGTCGACCTCCACACCATCGCGAGCCAGCGCGATCGCCGGTGCGAGGCTCCGTGCCAGCGGCAGGCGTCCATAGCGCTCGGCGAGGTGAACCAGCGCGGCCGGGGTGCCTGGAATACCGGCCGCGAGCGGTCCCGCGATCGACAGCCCCGGGACCGGATCGCCCTGAGCGTCGAGGTACATGTCACGCGTGGCGGCGAGCGGTGCGCGCTCGCGACCGTCGAGCATCACCTCGTGACCGTCGGCCGCGCGGTGCAGCAGCCAGAAACCACCGCCACCGAGGCCTGAGCCGTAGGGTTCCGCAACCGCCAGCGCGGCGCTGACCGCGACCGCGGCATCGAATGCGTTGCCACCGTCGGCGAGGATTTCGTGTCCAGCGCGTGTCGCCGCCGGGTGCGCGCTGGCGATGCCCGCCGCCGGTGGGGCCGAAGACGCCGTCGCGACCGAACCGACCAGCAGCAACAGCGCCGCAAGGATGAGGCCCAGAGACGACGAAGGCCCCGTCCGGGGCCTTCGCGTATTCTTGCAGCCGAGGCTCATCCGGCCGTCAGGCGCTCGTACTTGGCCTGCAGCACGTCCTCGGTCTCCTCGTGGTCCGGGTCCTTGTCGATGCAGTCGACAGGGCAGACCTCGATGCACTGAGGGGTATCGAAATGCCCCACGCACTCGGTGCACAGGTTCGGGTCGATGATGTAGATCTCGTCACCCTGCGAGATGGCGCCGTTGGGGCACTCGGGCTCGCAGACGTCGCAGTTGATGCACTCATCGCTGATCTTCAGGGACATCTCGTTCTCCTCTGGAATCCGTCCTAAAACGGGCGTCGCTCGCCCCCGTCAGGCGTCGGCGATTGTATCACGCAGTGCTTCGACAACAACCTCGTGAACGAAGGGCGAAATGTCCCCGCCGTGCTTGGCGACTTCGCGAACCAGCGTCGACGAAATGAAGGCGTACTGCTCGGCCGGGGTGAGGAACATGGTCTCCACCTCGGGCGCCAGGCGCCGGTTCATGCCGGCGAGCTGGAACTCGTACTCGAAGTCGGAAACCGCTCTCAGGCCGCGGATGATGACGTGGGCCTCGCATTCGCGCACGAAATCGACCAGCAGCGTGTCGAAACACCGGATCTCGATGTGCTCGATTCCCGCGAGCACCTGTTGCGCCAGCTCCGCCCGGCGCTCGAGCGGGAACAGCGGTGTCTTGTGGGTGCTGCCGGCAATCGCGACGATCACCTTGTCGAACAGCTGCCCGGCACGCTGGATCAGATCACTGTGGCCGTTGGTGATCGGGTCGAAAGTCCCTGGATAGATCGCGATGACGCTCATGGAAGCTCCATGCCGCGGACGGGCGCCCAGCATACTCGCTGATCCCGGAAAGGCAACCCGCCGCGGCCGCGATTCAGGTCCGCTTCACGAGCCGGTACACGACGTCACCAGCGCGCTTGTGACGCAGGATTGTCCAGCCCTTGGGCAATGGGGCTTCATCCTGGCCCGGGGCGCATTCGAGGTAGACCCACGCGGGCCTTGCCAACCAACCCCGCTCGAGAAGCTCCGGCACGCGGGTCAGCAGGTCGCTGTCGAACGGCGGGTCGACGAACACCACGTCGAACGGCCGCGGGCTGCCCGCGAGAAAGGCGAGGGCGTCGGACTGCAGTGCCACCACGCCAGTCGCTCCGAGGCGCGTGGCGGTGTTGCGCAGCGCCCGGTTCACTGCCGCGTTCTGTTCAACGGCCACCACCTCGACGGCACCACGTGACTCGGCCTCGAGCGCGAGCGCGCCGCTGCCGGCGAAGAGATCCAGGCAGCGCGCCCCCACGATGGTCTGCTGCAGCCAGTTGAACAGCGTTTCGCGCACGCGATCCGGGGTCGGCCTCAGGCCCACCTGATCGCACACCTCGAATTTTCGACCACGCCACTTCCCACCGATGATGCGCAGTGTGCCCGGGCTGGGCTTGCGCGAGGAGCGCATACGACTGGGCATGCTCAGTGCGCGGTGACGCCTTCGGCGAACACCACCCGGTAGCCACGCCGGCCGTGCTGGTCACGCGCCACGATCAGTGCCGCCTCGGCCTGGTCGCGTGTCTCGAAGTGTTCGCGCCGCACCCGGCCGCTGCCCCCCTGGCGTCCCGACTCGCGTACCAGCGTCCAGCCACCGAGCAGATCCTGTTGCAACAGCAGGTGACAGAAGCGCAGCGGCGCATCGGCGGTCGGCAGGGTCTGCATGTAGATACGCACGGCCGGGGATCAGGTCAGCGCATCGGGCGTGAACAGGCGAGTGTATTCGGCGAAAGCGTAGCGGTCGGTCATGCCGGCAATGTAGTCGGCCACTGCGCGTGCGCGTCCCGCCTCGCCTTCACTCGCCTCGAGTGCGGACACCTGGGAAGCGATCTCGCCTGGTAGCAGTCGGGTGTCCTCCATGAATGCCGTGAACAGCTCGGACACCACCTTGCGCGCCTTGTGGGCCATGCGATGCACGCGGTAGTGGCGGTAGAGGTTCTCGCGCAGGAACTGCTTCACTTCCCTGTGGTGCACCTGCATCGCCTCGCTGAAGCCGAGCAGCGGACCGTGCCGCGCACGCACTTCATCGACATCGGCTGGCGCCGCCGCCGCGATGCGCGCTGCGCTCTCGGTGCAGAGATCGGCGACCTGGGCCTCGATGAACTCGCGCACGACGACGTGAATGGTCCGCCGCCGGAGCAGATCGGGATGACGCGCCCTGACCACGCTCCAGGTCTCGGCGAACAGCGGCACCTCGCTGAGCTGCTCCTCGTCGACGAGCGCGCTGCGCAGGCCGTCATCGATGTCGTGGGCGTTGTAGGCGATCTCGTCGGCGAGATTGGCCAGCTGCGCCTCGAGGCTCGGCTGCGTCGAGTCGAGAAAACGCCGGCCGAGTTCGCCGAGCTCCCGCGCCTCGGCAGGCGAGCAGTGCTTCAGGATGCCCTCGCGCGTTTCGAAGGTGAGGTTCAGGCCACGGAACTCGGCGAAGCGTTCCTCGAGCTCGTCGACCACGCGCAACGACTGGCGGTTGTGCTCGAAACCTCCGTAATCGCCCATGCAGCCATTCAGGGCCTCCTGACCGGCATGGCCGAACGGCGTATGGCCCAGGTCGTGCGCCAGCGCGATCGCCTCGGCGAGGTCCTCGTTCAGGCCGAGCGCGCGGGCCATGGAGCGTGCGGTCTGGGCGACCTCGATGGTATGGGTCAGGCGTGTACGGAACAGGTCTCCCTCGTGATTGACGAACACCTGGGTCTTGTATTCCAGCCGGCGAAACGCGGCGGAGTGGATGATGCGCTCCCGGTCACACGCGAAATCACCAGGGTCCACCGTGTCGTCGGCATGCAACCGGCCGCGCCCCTGCCCGTACTGGACCGCGCATGGCAACAGGAGTCCTGGCTTGCTGGTCACGGCAGCTCTAGCCTCGCGGGGTGCAGGCCGCCTCGAGGGTCGCGTCGAGTGCGCGACGATCGAAATCGGCGGTGACCAGCGCGTCGCCGATCGCACGCAGCAACACCAGTCGCAGGCGTCCCGCGCTCACCTTCTTGTCGATGGCCATCAGGCGCATGAAGTCGTCTGGTGACAGCCCCGGCGGCGGTGCCACGGGCAGGCCTGCCGTGCCGTAGAGCCTCAGCAGGCGGTCGCGAGCACCCTCGTCGAGCCAGCCCAGTCGCAGAGAGAGGTCGGCCGCGAGGACCGTCCCGGCAGCGACAGCCTC
>JAACFL010000023.1 GCA_009937385.1 Gammaproteobacteria bacterium
GCCGAGGCCGAGGCCCTGCCCAACCTCCTTGGTGCTGAAGAACGGGTCGAAGACCTGGTCGAGATGTTCCGGGGCGATGCCGGGCCCTGTGTCGCGTACCGTCAGCGTGACCGCCTCGTGATCGGTCTCGGCGCGCAACTCGATGCGCCGTGTCGCACTCCCCTCGAGGGCCTGCTGGGCGTTGCCGATCAGGTTCACCAGCACCTGCTCGAGACGCACCATGTCGGCGAGCACGAACAGCTCCTCGGTGGGAAATTCGCGCACCAGCTCGACGTCGCCACGATCGATGCGCAGCATCGCCAGGGCGCCGTCGACCGCGGCCGGCAGCGAGACGGCCACCGCCTGACCCGAGCTCTTGCGCGCGAAGGCCTTGAGCTGGGTGATGATCTGCGCCATGCGGCCGGTCAGCTGGGCGATCTGCTCGAGGTTCCAACGTGCCTCGTCGCTGCGTTTCTTCTCCAGCAGCAGACGTGCGTTGTCCGCGTAGGTACGTATCGCCGCGAGCGGCTGATTGAGCTCGTGGTTGATGCCGGCCGACATCTGTCCGAGCGCGGCCAACTTGGCGGCCTGGATCAGCTCTTCCTGGGTGCGTCGCAGGGCCATCTCGGTCTCGCGGTGCTCGCCGATCTCCTGCACCAGCCGCTTGTTGGTCTCGACCAGGTCGGCGGTGCGCTCGAGCACGCGCCGCTCGAGTTCGTCGTGGGCGCGCTGCAGCGCGGCCTCCTGCTCCTTGAGCTCGCTGATGTCGTGGATGGTTGCGATCAGCTTGCCGCCGGCGACCGGCAGCGGGTCGAGGGTGAGCTCCATCGGGAACGCGTGGCCTTCCGCGCGCAGGCCACGCACTTCGCGCGGTTCCCGGTCGTTTCCACCCGGGGCATGCAGGAGCTCGGCACAGGCGTCGCGATCGGCGGGCTCGATCAGATCGAGGAACGGGCGGCCGGTGAAGTGGACTGCGCGCCGGCCAAACAGGCTCTCCGCGGTCGGGTTCAGCGAGTCGATCCGTGCCTGGGCGTCGACCGTCACCAGGCCGGCCCGGGTGCCGTCGATGATCGCGCGGATGCGTGCCTCGTTCGCCTCGAGGGCGACCTTGGCCTGTCGTTCGAAGCGTTGCCGCTGGCGGTGGGTCGCCTGGCGCTGGGCGATGAACAATGCGGCCGAGATCAGCGCGGCAAGGACCACCACGGTCAGCAGCGCGGCACGGCGCATCTGCATGCCGACCGGCTCGAGCGAGGTCAGCGCGTGGATGGTCCAGCCGGCCGCCGGCATCTCCATGCTGCGCATCAGGTAGCCGGCCTCTTCGATGCCTTCCGTGCGGTCGCCGAAGGCGTTGTAGAGGGCGGCCTGGCGTAGCGTCAGCAAGCGGCTCTGGGCGTCCCCGTAGGGCTGGGTGTCGGTGATCCCGAGCGCGCTCGGTACCACGTCCGAGTAACGGCGGCTTGCGCGGATGCGCTCCAGCACAGCCGGGGAAAGCGGATCGAGGCTGCGGAATTTCCACTCCGGGCGCGTCGAGATGAAGATCACCCCGTCGGGGTCGGTCGCCAGGAACTCACCGAGCGCGCCGGCCCATTCGAACTCGACCGGGGTGACGCTGAGCTTGACGGCGATGACACCCAGGATTTCGCCCTCGTCGCGCACCGGGTAGGAGAAGTAGTAGCCACGCTGCTGCGAGGTGGTGCCAAGCGCGTAGTAGCGGCCTGGATCCCCGGCGATCGCCTGGGTGAAGTAGGGGCGGAAGCTGAAGTTCTTGTCGACGAAGGTGAGTGGGCTGGCGTGGTTGCTGGCCGCCAGCGTCAGGCCTTCGCGGTCCATTAAATAGGTGTCCGACGCGCCGGCGACGCCGTTGGCCAGCTCGAGGAAGCGGTTGACCCGCTGCAGCAGGTAGGGGTTGCGCGGCTCGCGCAGCAGGCGCACCAGCTCGTACTGGCTGGACAGCAGCGCCGGCAGGTACTCGAACTTGGCCAGTTCACCCTCGATGTGGGTCGCGTAGAGCTCGAGGTTTTGGCGTGCAGCCTGGTGCAGCCCATTGAGCGCGTTGTCGCGCGCCAGCTGCGTGGCCTGCCAGACGATCAGCCCGGCGCAGGCCAGCAGGCCCAGGATGAGAGCGTTGCGCTGCAGTGGCCTGATTCCCGGCATCGTTGGCGTTCCTCAGCCGCCCGCGGCCCTGGGCTCGTCGCTCAGCGGGTAGGGCGGCTCCCGGAGTTCGACCTCCGGCCCATCGGCGCTGCCCAGGCGTAGCCCACCGGCGGCTTGTGCCTGGCGTTCGACCACCGCGAGCAGCTCGCAGCCGTCGTCACCCAGAGCGATCGCGTCGACCACGGTTCCCGCACCCTGGCGGCTGCGGCTCTCCGGGCTGAACAGGGGGGTGCCGGGGGGTGGGGGCACAGAGGCCTTGCAACGCCCCGGGTAGGCACGCCGCTTCACCTCGCCGAGGTGATGCAGCCGCGCGACCACCTCCTGACCGACGTAGCATCCCTTGGTGAAGCTGATGCCCCCGTTGCGGTCGTAGTTGAGCATCTGGGGCAGGAAGGTCTCGCTGGTCTCGTCGCGTACCCAGCCGAGCCCGGCGCGGATGTCGAGCAGGCGCCACGCCGCCGGCGCGCAGGCCACGGCACCCGCCTGCTGCAGGCGCGTGGTGAGGTTGATGGCGGTGTCGATCGGCAGTGCCAGTTCCATGCGTGGTTCTGCCCCGGGCAGGGTCAGCAGGGTGATGCGGTCGCCACCAGCCAGGCTGCGCATCGGTGACCCGGGCAGGGCGCCGGCCAGGTCGGCGACCACCTCGGCCGCGGCCTGGCCCCAGGTGCCGAGCCGGACCAGGTCGTCGCCGGCTGGTGACACGGTGGCCTTGCTGCGCATCAGGAACATGCGCAGCCGTCGTGTCACCGCTTCCTCGAGAGCGCCGCCCGGGAACTGCAGGTGGATCTCGCTGTCAATCTGCCAGGCCAGGAACGTGGCGATCGCGCGCCCTTTCGGCGTGAGGTGCGCGGCAGGCAGCACCGAACCTTCGGCGAGTTCGTGGACGTCACAGGTCAACTGTCCCTGGAGGAAGGTGACGGCCTCGGGCCCGTCGACCAGCAGCAACGCCTCGCCGCCCAGGTCGCAGAAGCCGGATTCGGGGAGTGGGCCGGGCAGTGCGGGCGAGGCGTCGGCTGGTTCGAGGCCAACCCGGGTCAGTTGGGCATGCCAGTCGCTCGGGTTCATCAGGGGCTCCGGTCTGCAGGTGAACAGTCTGATTCTAACGTCGCGCGGGAGCCGTGATGAGCCTTCGGAAGCGCTGTCAAGAGGGGGTGCATGTTTCCAATCGTAGCTTATCGCCCTATAATGCGCGCTTATCGGCAGTTCGCGGTGACCCGCCACCCGGTCTGCCCCAGGGGACCTAATTCGAACCTGGCCTGTACCACACCAGGCCTGAACGGCCCGCCAGGGTCAACCGTCGCCACAGGCGCTGCGCGACGCGCATGCGATCGGACCTCCGTTGTTCACGGATGGTGGGCCGAGACTGCAAACGCGTCATGAGTTGAGGGACTTATGCAAAGCAAAACCCAACGCCCGGTATTTCTCGACCTGCAGGTCCTGACCCCCAGGTTGCCGTTGGTCGCGATCCTGTCGATCCTCAACCGCGCCACCGGGGTACTGATGTTCCTCTCGGCGCCGGTGTTGATCTGGTTGCTTGGCGTCTCGCTGGACGGGCCCGCCGGCTTCGAGCGCGCCGCGCAGTTCCTCGACGGCTTCCTCGCCAGCCTGTGGCTGTTCGCGCTGATCTGGGCCGTGGCCCATCACATGTTCTCGGGCATCCGCTTCCTGCTGATCGACATCGATGTCGGCGTCGAAAAGGAGCAGGCGCAGAAGAGCGCGCTGTGGGTGCTCGCCGCCGGTGGCGCGGTTGCCGCCATCACCCTGATCGGAGTCATGCTATGAGTCGCCAGGCCGCGGGCATGCGGGCGTGGATCCTGCAGCGCATCACCGGCGCCTACATCGCGCTGTTCGTCATCTACCTCGCCGTGCTGTTCACGTTCGCCGCGCCGGCCGACCATGCCGACTGGAGTGCCACGGTCGCCTCGCCGGCGGTCACTATCACCGCGATGCTGTTCTTCCTCGCGGTGCTGCTGCACGCTTGGGTCGGGGTGCGTGACATCGCCATCGACTACCTCGGGCACACCGGACTGCGCCTCGCCGCGCTGACCGCGGTGGCGCTGTTCCTGCTCGGCAGCGGCATCTGGGCTGCCAAGATCCTGCTTCTCACGGTGCACTCATGAGTATCAATCGACGCAAATTCGACGCCCTGGTGATCGGGGCCGGCGGCGGCGGGCTGCGTGCCGGCCTGCATCTGGCCCGCGAGGGGGTCCACACCGCGGTGGTCTCGAAGGTCTTCCCGACCCGCTCGCACACCGTGGCGGCACAGGGCGGCATCAACGCCGCGCTGGCCAACATGGTGCCGGACAACTGGCACTGGCACATGTTCGACACCGTCAAGGGCAGCGACTACCTGGGCGACCAGGATGCGATCGAGTACATGTGCAAGGTGGCGCCGAAGATCGTCTACGAGCTCGAGCACTTCGGCGTGCCGTTCTCGCGGACCGAGAAGGGCAAGATCTACCAGCGCCCGTTCGGTGGCCAGAGCCAGAACTTCGGCGGCGACCAGGCGGCGCGTACCTGCGCGGCGGCCGATCGCACCGGCCACGCGATGCTGCACTCGCTCTACCAGCAGAACATCGCCGCCAACACCCATTTCTTCGATGAGTACTTCGCCATCGACCTGCTGCGTGACGACGACGGTCACGTCACCGGCGCGCTGGTGATCGAGATCGAGACCGGCGAGCCGCTGGTGATCGAGGCCAAGGCGACGCTGCTGGCCACTGGCGGCTGCGGCCAGATGTACAAGACCAACACCAACGCCCACGTCAACACCGGCGACGGCATGGCGATGGCGCTGCGCGCGGGCATCCCGCTGCAGGACATGGAGTTCTTCCAGTTCCACCCGACCGGCATCGCCGGGCGCGGCCTGTTGCTCACCGAGGGCTGCCGCGGTGAGGGTGGTTACCTGGTCAACAAGGACGGCGAGCGCTTCATGGAGCGCTACGCGCCGAACGCCAAGGATCTCGCCAGTCGCGACGTGGTCAGCCGCGCGATCTACACCGAGGTCAAGGAGGGGCGCGGCTGCGGTCCCGACGGCGACCACGTCCATCTGAAGCTCTCGCACCTCGGCGCCGACGTCATCATGAAGCGGCTGCCGGGCATCCGCGATACCTGCATGACCTTCCTGCACAAGGATCCGATCACCGACCTGATCCCGATTTATCCGACCGCGCACTACGTGATGGGCGGCATCCCGACCAACCGCGCCGGCGAGGTCGTGAGTGTCGGCAAGCGCAAGGGCACCGAAGCGGTGGTCCCCGGTCTCTACGCCGCCGGCGAGTGCGCCTGCGTGTCGGTGCACGGCGCCAACCGCCTGGGCGGCAACTCGCTGCTCGACATCGTCGTGTTCGGCCGTGCCGCGGCCGAGAACATGATCGAGTACGTGCGGGCCAACCCGGCGCACCGCGACCTGCCGGAGAAGTCGCTGGAGCAGGTCGAGGGACGCCTGGCGCGCTGGGAGCAGACCGGCGAAGGTCCTTCAGTGCTCGACCTGCGCAACGAGCTCAAGACCGCGATGGAGACCTACTGTGGCGTCTACCGCGATCAGGAGACGCTGGCGACTGGCATCGAGAAGGTCGCCGAGATCGTCGAGCGCATCAAGGACGTCCGCCTCAAGGACCAGAGCAAGGTGTACAACACCTCGCGTATCGAGGCACTCGAGCTCGAGAACCTGGCCGACATCGCCATGGCCACGGTGACCTCGGCGCATGCGCGCCAGGAGAGCCGCGGCGCGCACTCCCGAGTCGACTTCCCGGAGCGTGACGATGCGAACTGGATGCAGCACACGCTCTACCTGCGCGAGGGGCGCAAGCTGGCCTACAAGCCGGTGCGCACCCAGCCGCTGACGGTCGAGAGCTTCCCGCCCAAGAAGCGCACCTACTGAGCGGGTCCACGGTCCAGCCGACGCCAACTCAAGCGAGAGAGCACCAGCCATGCGTTTTCGTATCTACCGCTACAATCCCGAGACCGATCGCGAGCCCTACATGCAGGAGTACGACCTGCCCGAGATCGGTGCCGACATGGTGGTCCGCGAGGCCCTGATCATCATCAAGGGCGTGGACGAGACGCTGAGTTTCCGCCACTCCTGTGGTGAGGGCGTCTGCGGCTCCGACGCGATGAACATCAACGGCCGCTCGGCGCTCGCCTGTCTGACCAAGCTGGCCGACCTCGCCGAGCCGGTCGAGATCCGCCCGGTGGCCGGCCTGCCGGTGATCCGCGACCTGGTCGTGGACATGACCGGCTTCTACCGCCAGTACCGGGCGGTCAAGCCGTACCTGATCAACCGCGATCCCGAGCCCGAGATCGAGCACCTGCAGTCGATCGAGGATCGCGAGAAACTCGATGGCCTCTACGAGTGCATCATGTGCGGCTGCTGCTCGACCATGTGCCCGTCGTTCTGGTGGAATCCGGACAAGTACCTCGGCCCACAGGCGCTGCTGCAGGCGTGGCGCTTCCTCGCCGACAGCCGTGACCAGGCCACCGACGAGCGCCTCGATGACCTCGAGGGGCCGTACAAGCTGTACCGCTGCCACACCATCATGAACTGCGTCGAGGTCTGCCCGAAGGGGCTGAACCCGACCAAGGCGATCGGCCACATCAAGCAGTTGATGCTGAAGAAGGCGATCTGACGACCCCGCGATGGATGCCGAGCGCGCCCGCCTGACCTGGGCCTGCCGGCGCGGCATGCTCGAGCTCGACCTGCTGCTCGAGGGCTTCATGGAGCGTGGCTACGACGCGTTGCCCGAAGCGCAGCGCCCGGCCTTCGAACGCCTGCTCGAGACCGGCGACCAGCAGCTGCTGGGATTATTGCTCGGGCACGAGGAACCGGATGAAAAGGAGTTCATCCCCGTCATCGCCGCGATCCGCGCCAGCACCTGACCTGGCGTTGGGACCCTCGCGGCGCTGGCGCAAGCTGGTCTTCGCGGCGCACGCCGCCGCGCTTCTCTCCCTGTTGCTCATCCCGTGGCCAATGCCCGCACGGCTGCTCATGGCGCTGGCGTTGCTGACCAGCCTGGGGGTGTCGCTCCGACCCTTCGCCTGGACGCGTCTGGTCGCGGCGGGGGAGGGTCGCTGGTGGCTGTTCGACCGTGCGGGAGCGGCCCGCGAGGCGTGCCTGCTGGACGGAGGCCTGCGTCATCCCTGGTTGGTGACCCTGCCGTTGCGCCTCGCCGATGGCCGTCGCCTGCTGCTGCCGGTCTGGGCGGATGCGGTGACGGGCGACGACCATGCCGCATTGCGTCGCTGGCTGGTTTCAGAGGCTAGTCGCGACGTTCACTGAAGGGCTCGGCTGGCAGATTGGGCGGTGTAAGCACGGTGTCCGCCGGAGGCGTGGTGTCGTCGCTGGCGGGATGGTCGAGGGTGTAGTGCAGGCCGCGGCTCTCGCGGCGTGCCATCGCCGAGCGGATGATCAGGTCGGCCACCACCGCCAGGTGACGCAATTCAAGCAGGTCGTTGGTGACGCGGAAGTTGCCGTAGTACTCGGCGATCTCGCGCAGCAGCAGCGTTACGCGGTCGTGGGCCCTTCGCAGCCGCTTGTCGGTGCGCACGATGCCGACGTAGTCCCACATGAAACGTCGCAGTTCATCCCAGTTGTGCGCGACCACGACCTCCTCGTCGGAGTCGGTGACCCGGCTCTCGTCCCAGGCGCGCACCTCGGGCGGCACGTCCAGTACGGGCAGCTGCGAGCGGATGTCGGCCGCCGCGGATCGACCGAACACCAGGCATTCGAGCAGCGAGTTGCTGGCCATGCGGTTGGCGCCGTGCAGCCCGGTGCTCGAGGTTTCCCCGATGGCGTAGAGGCCGTCGACATCGGTGCGGCCGCGCAGGTCGGTACGCACCCCGCCGCAGGTGTAGTGAGCGGCCGGCACGACGGGAATGGGATCGCGCGTGATGTCGATGCCGAATTCGAGGCAGCGGTCGTGCACGGTCGGGAAATGGTCGCGGATGAACCCGGCCGGCTTGTGGCTGATGTCGAGGTGCACGCAGTCGATGCCAAGCCGCTTGATCTCGTGGTCGATCGCACGCGCGACGATGTCGCGCGGCGCGAGTTCGGCACGCGGGTCGAAGCCCGGCATGAAGCGGGTCCCGTCGGGCAGCAGCAGCCTGGCGCCCTCGCCACGCAGCGCCTCGGTGATCAGGAACGACTTCGCTTCCGGATGGAAGAGGCAGGTCGGATGGAACTGGTTGAACTCCAGGTTCGCGACCCGGCAGCCGGCGCGCCACGCCATGGCGATGCCGTCGCCGGTCGCTCCGTCCGGGTTGCTGGTGTAGAGGTAGACCTTGCTCGCCCCGCCGCTCGCCAGCACCACGCTGCGAGCGCTGAATGCCGCCACCTCGTCGGCGGCGCGGTCGAGGACGTAGGCGCCGTAACAGCGGCGCGTACCCGCACCATCGACACCGCAGACCAGGTCGATGGCGATGTGCCGTTCGAACAGGTGGATACGTGGGTGGGCGCGGGCGTGCGCGAGCAGCGTCTCCTCGATGCTCAGACCGGTGTAGTCGGCGGCGTGGATCACCCGCCGATGGCTGTGGCCGCCCTCTCTGGTCAGGTGGTAGACGTCGCGTCCGTCGGGTCCGGTCTCACGCGTGAACGGCACCCCGAGTTCGATCAGCCAGCCGATCGCCTCGGTCGAGTGGGCGACCGTGAAGCGGACCGCGTCAGGGTTGCACAACCCGGCGCCAGCCTTGAGGGTGTCCTCGACGTGTGCGCTGATCGAGTCGCTGCGGTCGATGACCGCGGCGACTCCGCCCTGGGCATAGCGCGTGGAGCACTCGTCGAGCGGGCCCTTGGCGAGCACCGCGACGTCGGCGGTGTCGGCGAGTTGCAGGGCCGCGGTCAGGCCGGCGGCTCCGCTGCCGATCACCAGCACGTCATGTTGCTGCTGCGCGCGCATGACCTCGTAACAGGAACACAGTTAAGATAGGGACGCATCCGGCGCCCGCGTGGCGCCGTGCATCTATAAGGAAGCAAAAGTCTAGCATGCCGCCCCCGGCGCACCGCGAACTTAACCATGCACATCTTGTCTATTCATCAGCCCATGGCCAGCCGGCCGGACCGTGACGGAGGGACGCGGCCATGAGTGAGAGGAACGTCGACCTGGAACTGGTCCGGCGTGTCCAGCAGGGGGATAAGGCGGCGTTCGATGTACTCGTCCTCAAGTATCAGCACAAGGTGGTCAAGTTGGTAGCGCGATACGTGTCTGACCAGAGCGAGGCGCTGGACGTCACCCAGGAGTCGTTCCTGAAGGCGTACCGGGCGATCCGCAAGTTCCGGGGCGACAGCGCGTTCTACACCTGGCTCTACCGCATCGCGATCAACACCGCGAAGAACTACCTGGTCGCGCAGAGCCGTCGGCCGCTGGAGACCGACATCGACCTGCAGCCCGAGCAGGTCGAGGGCCTTGGCCCGCAGACGCTGCGCGAGAACGCAACCCCCGAGAACCTGCTGCTGCGTGACGAGATCGAGGCCACGGTCTATGGCGCCATCGAGGCGTTGCCCGAAGACCTGCGTACCGCGATCACGCTGCGCGAACTCGAGGGACTCAGCTACGAGGAGATCGCATTGGCCATGGGTTGTCCGGTGGGCACCGTGCGCTCGCGAATCTTCCGCGCCCGCGAGGCGATCAACAACAAGCTTGAGCCCTTGCTCTCGTGATGTCCGATGGGACAGAGGACGGCAACATGACCAGACGACAGGAAGAACTCTCGGCACTCGTTGATGGCGAATTGCCAACACACGAGGCCGACCAGCTGCTTGCAGCGCTGACCGCCGAGCCGGAACTGCGCGACAGCTGGTCGCGCTACCAGCTGATCGGCACCGCGATCAGGCGCGGGGTGCCCGAGGTCTACGATCCGGACCTTGCAGGGCGCGTCGCCACCGCCGTCGCCGATGTCGAGCCGGAAGCGGGCGCCGGGCCCGGCCTGCCGCCTCGTGTGGCACCTGCCACGAGTCGCCTGCGGCGTTCCGTGAGCGGTTTCGCCATGGCCGCGTCGGTGGCCGTGGTCGCACTGCTCGGCGTACGCTACCTCGACACGCCGGATCCCGAGGCCGGGGCGGTCCAGGTCGCCACGCTCGCGCCGCTCCCGGTCCAGGCGCAAACGGTCGCCACCGCCTCGCCAGGCCAGGACGCCGTGCCGCTCGACGAGCAGCGTCTCAACGACTACCTGCAGCGTCACAACGAGCTGGCGCTCGGTGGTGGCCTGCGCACGCTGCCACCCTACGTTCGCGTGGTCAGTGCCAGCACCACGACCGTTTCACGCTGATCCATGTCCTTGCACGCGTTCGCAGCCAGCCTCCTGCTGATCCTGGCACCACAGGCCGTAACGGCCGACCAGGATCCGCTCGGCGAGCTCGCGCGCATGACCGATGCGGTCACGCGGCTGAACTACGAGGGCACCTTCGTCTACGCGCATGCCGGGCAGTTGCAGACCATGCGCGTGGTGCATCAGGCCGATGCCGATGGCGAGCGCGAACACCTCGTTTCGCTCGATGGCGATCCGCGCGAAGTGGTTCGAGACCGTGACGATGTGGTCTGCATCCTCGCCGATGGCAAGCCCGTGCGACTCGATCATTACCAGGCCCGCGGTGCGTTTCCCGGCCGTGGGCTTGGCCAGCTGTCTGATCTCGAGCAGCTCTACGGGGTCGCCTACGGCCCCACGTCACGCGTCGCCGGGCGCACGGTACGCATGCTGGAGATCCAGCCGCGAGACCAGCTGCGTTACGGCTATCGCTTCTGGCTGGATCAGGCGACCGCGTTGCCGCTTAAATCCGAGGTGCTCGCTGCCGATGGCGAGGTTCTGGAACGCGTGATGTTCACCGACATCCAGCTGCATGCCGTGGCCGACCCGGATCGGGTTGCGGCCATCCGCGCACGCAAGGCCCAGGTGCAGGCGATGGTTGGTGACGCGCCGCCCACGCCCGACGCACGGTCGCGCCGCTGGCAGGTGAACGACCTGCCACCTGGATTCGCCCTGGCCGACTACCGCACCTACCCCGATGCCGGCGATGGCATCGATCATCTGGTCTTCAGCGATGGACTGGCGATGGTGTCGGTCTACGTCGAACCGGCCAATGCGACGCAACCGTTGAATGGCACCCACCGCTCGGGTGCGGTGAGCACCTTCGCACTGGTGCGTGATGCCCACCAGGTCGTGGTGGTCGGCGACGTGCCGATGGCCACGGCGCACATCATCGGCGTGGCCGTGAACCCGAGCCAGGCCGCCCACTGAACACATTTGCCCAGGCAGTCTCCGCCAACCACCAAACATCCTGAAATCCATCGAGGAACGACACCGATGACCCGATTCACAGCCCCGCGCCCGCTGCGCGGCATCCTGGTAACCCTGCTCCTGATCGCCTGGAGCGGCCTTGCCGGCGCCGCGAGCAACCTGCCCGACTTCACCAAGCTGGTCGAGCAGCACAGCCCCGCAGTGGTCAACATCAGCACCACGCAGAAGGTCTCGCAGCGCCGCGGTCCCAAGATGGAAATGCCCGACCTGCCCGAGGGCAGTCCGTTCGGTGACCTGTTTCGCCACTTCTTCGGCGAGGACGGCATGCCCAACATCCCCGAACACCAGCAGACGCAATCGCTGGGTTCGGGGCTGATCATCTCGGCCGACGGCTACGTCGTCACCAACGCCCACGTCATCAAGGATGCCGACGAGATCGTGGTGCGGCTGAACGACCGTCGCCAGATCGTGGCCGAGGTGATCGGCAGCGATCCGCGCAGCGACGTCGCCCTGCTCAAGGTCGAGGCCGAGGACCTGCCGATCGTAAAGATCGGTGACTCCGACCGGCTCCGCGTCGGCGAGTGGGTGCTCGCGATCGGCTCGCCGTTCGGTTTCGACTACACGGTAACCGCCGGGATCGTCAGCGCGCTCGGTCGCAACCTGCCACGCGAGAACTACGTGCCGTTCATCCAGACCGACGTGGCGATCAATCCCGGCAACTCGGGTGGTCCTCTGTTCAACCTCAATGGCGAGGTGATCGGTGTCAACTCGCAGATCTACAGCCGCACCGGTGGCTTCATGGGCCTTTCGTTCGCGATCCCGATCAACGTCGTGATGAACGTCGCCGACCAGCTCAAGACCAAGGGCAAGGTGAGCCGTGGCTGGCTCGGGGTGCTTATCCAGGACGTGACCCGCGAGCTGGCCGAGGCGTTCGGCATGAGCCGGCCGCAGGGTGCGCTGGTCTCGAAGGTGCTCGACGACAGCCCGGCTGCGGCCGCCGGTTTCAAATCGGGCGACGTGATCATCCGTTACAACGGACGCGACGTGGCCGACTCCGCCAGCCTTCCGCCACTGGTGGGTCAGACCCCGGTCGGCAAGCAGGCCGAGGTGATCGTGATCCGCGACGGAGAGGAGACCGCACTCGAGGTGACCATCGGTGAGCTGCCGGGTGACGACGCCCTGGCCCAGGCCGTCGCGCCCGAGGCCGAGAGCGTCAGCGAGCAGCGACTCGGTATCAAGGTCAGCGAGGTGCCCGACGCGCTGCGCGAGGCGCTCGAGCTGGGCGAAGGTGGGGTGCTGGTCGAGGAGCTCGAATCGGGCGCCGCCTCGCGCGCCGGCGTTCGCCAGGGCGATGTCATCGTCATGCTCAACCAGCAGGCGGTCACCGGCCCACAGCAGTTTGCCGAACTGGTCGAGGCGCTGCCCGAGGGCAAGTCGGTCGCGGTGCGTATCCAGCGCCAGAACGGCCCACTCTGGCTGGCGCTCAAGCTCGGCGAGGAGTGATGCCCGCCGCGTCGCGGCGGCTGACCCTCTACGGCCACAGCTACTGCAGCCTGTGTGAAGCCATGCATGCCCAGCTCCTCGGCCTGACCGGGGAGCTGGGCCTCGAGATCGAGCTGGTCGACATCCACGACGACCCGGAACTCGAGGCGCGTTTCGGCGAACGGGTCCCGGTGCTCTGTGACGCAGGCGACGAGATCTGTCACCATTTCCTCGACGAGTCGGAACTGCGTCGCTATTTGTCCGGCGGCTGAATTGCGCTATACTCCGGCTCCCTGAAAAATCATTCTGAATCAGGGCGTTGGGCGATACTCCACGTGTCGTCTGCGCCCTGATCTTCGTTCGCCACGGGATCGACGCCCGGGCCGGGCCACATGCAGCAGATCCGCAACTTCTCGATCATCGCGCACATCGACCACGGCAAGTCGACGCTGGCCGACCGCTTCATCCAGCACTGCGGCGGCCTCAGCGAGCGTGAGATGGAGGCCCAGGTGCTCGACTCGATGGACATCGAGCGCGAGCGCGGCATCACCATCAAGGCCCAGAGCGTGACGCTGGATTATCGGGCCAGTGACGGGCAGACCTACCAGCTGAACTTCATCGATACCCCGGGCCATGTCGACTTCTCCTACGAGGTGTCACGTTCCCTGGCCGCCTGCGAGGGGGCGCTGCTGGTGGTCGATGCGGCGCAGGGCGTCGAGGCGCAGAGCGTCGCGAACTGCTACACGGCGATCGACCAGGGGCTCGAGGTGGTGCCGGTGCTGAACAAGATCGACCTGCCGTCGGCGGAGCCGGAGCGGGTCTGCCGCGAGATCGAGGAGATCATCGGCATCGAGGCGACCGATGCGCTGCAGGTCAGCGCCAAGACCGGTGTCGGCATCCCGGAGTTGCTCGAGGAACTGGTGCGACGGATCCCGCCTCCGCAGGGCGACCCCGAGGCACCGCTGCAGGCGCTGATCATCGACTCCTGGTTCGACCCCTACGTCGGGGTGATCTCACTGGTGCGCGTTGTCAGCGGCGAGCTGCGCGTCAAGCAGAAGCTGCGCGTGATGTCGACCGGTCGCGATCACCTGGTCGAGAAGGTCGGCATCTTCACGCCCAAGCGGGTCGAGCTCGATCGGCTCGGTACCGGCGAGGTGGGGTTCATCATCGCCGGCATCAAGGAGATCGACGGCGCCCCGGTCGGCGACACGCTGACCCTGGCCGACCGGCCGGCACCGGGTCAGCTCCCCGGTTTCAAGCAGGTGCAGCCGCGCGTCTTCGCGGGTCTGTTCCCGATCGACTCAGATGAATACGAAGACTTCCGCGAGGCGCTGCGCAAGCTGCGTCTGAACGATGCGGCGCTGTTCTTCGAGCCCGAGACTTCGCAGGCGCTCGGTTTCGGCTTCCGCTGCGGATTTCTCGGCATGCTGCACATGGAGATCGTCCAGCAGCGCCTCGAGCGCGAGTACGACCTCGACCTGATCACCACCGCGCCGACCGTGGTCTACGAGGTTGCGACCACCGCTGGCGAGGTGCTGACGCTGGACAACCCGGCCGAGCTGCCGCCGGCCAATGCAATCGACGAAATCCGCGAGCCGATCATCCGCGCATCCATCCTGGTGCCCCAGGACTATCTCGGTGCGGTGATCGGGCTGTGCGTCGAGAAACGTGGCAACCAGATCCGCATGCAGTACCTCGGTGGCCAGGTGGCGATCGACTACGAACTGCCGCTCAACGAGGTGGTGCTCGACTTCTTCGACCGTCTGAAGTCGGCGAGCCGCGGCTACGCGTCGTTCGACTACGAGTTCCTGCGTTTCGAGCCGGCCGACCTGGTCAAGCTCGACATGCTGATCAACGGTGAGCGGGTCGATGCGCTGTCGGTCATCGTGCACCGTGACCAGGCCTATACGCGGGGCCGCGAGCTGTGCGAACGGTTGCGTGAGATCATCCCGCGGCAGATGTTCGCGGTTGCGATCCAGGCCGCGATCGGTGCGCAGATCATTGCCCGCTCGACGGTCGGTGCGCTGCGCAAGGATGTGACTGCCAAGTGTTACGGTGGTGACGCCACGCGCAAGCGCAAGCTGCTCGAGAAACAGAAGGCCGGCAAGAGACGCATGAAACAGTTCGGCAAGGTCGAGATCCCGCAGGATGCCTTCATGGCGGTGCTGCAGGTCGGCGCCAAGCGGCAGTAGGGAGGCGGCCGATGGACTTCAACTTCCCACTGCTGCTGGTGCTCGCCACCGCGCTGACCGGGGTGATCTGGCTGCTGGACGTGGTCTGGTGGCGCCCGGCACGTCGTGCGGCGCTGGCGAGCGAGGGTGGCTCGGCACCGCCTCGGGATGACGCCGCTGGGGATGGCGATGCTCCACACGCCATGGAGCCGAAAGAGCCGCTGGTCGTGGAGTACGCGAAGTCGTTCTTCCCGATCATTCTCGCGGTGCTGGTGCTGCGCTCGTTCGTGGTCGAGCCGTTCCGGATCCCCTCCGGATCGATGCTGCCCACGCTGCTGGTCGGTGACTTCATCCTCGTCAACAAGTACGCCTACGGTCTGCGCCTGCCGGTACTCAACACCCGGGTGGTCGAGATCGGTTCCCCGCAGCGTGGCGACGTGATGGTGTTCAGGTATCCCCAGGACCCCTCGGTCGACTATATTAAGCGTGTTGTCGGCCTGCCTGGCGACCGCGTGAGCTACGTCAACAAGACGATCTTCGTCAACGGCGAGCGCGTCGAGCAGCAGCCCGACGGGGCCAGCGATCAGGCGCAGTGCCGCGCCTTCGTCGATGGGCGCATCGTGCAGACCGCCACCGAGCGTCGGCTCGAGACCCTCGGCGAAAAGCAGCACGCGATCCTGGCGTGTCCTGGCGGCAATGGCCTCAGGCGCGATTTCACGGTCCCGGCGGGGCAGTACTTCGTCATGGGTGATAACCGCGACAACAGCAACGACAGCCGCTTCTGGGGCACGGTGCCCGAGGAGAACCTGGTAGGGAAGGCCTTCATGATCTGGCTCAACGTCGGGGAGTGGGGTCGCATTGGCAGCTGGATCGAGTAGCACGGAGAAAGCTAGATGAACAACCAACCGACAAACCTTCGCCGCCGGCAGCAGGGGCTGACCTTCTGGGGCTACGTGGTCATTCTCGCCATCCTAGGCTTTTTCGTGCTGATCGGGCTGAAACTGACGCCGATCTATCTCGAGTATTCGCGCGTGGCGCAGCAGATCTCGTCGCTGAAGGAGGAGGGTGGACTCGAGGCCAAGGCCGCGGTCCAGGTCAAGAAGCAGCTGTTGCGGCGTTTCTCGATAGATGACATCGAGATTCCCCCCGACGAGATCAAGCTCGAGAAGAAGGAGCGTCAGGTGAAGTTGCAGATCGAGTGGGAGCGGCGCACGAACATCGTCGGCAACGTCGATGCACTGGTGTCCTTCAAGATCGACGAAGAGTTCACGTTGAAATAATGGACGAGGCCGAGGCGCTCGCGGCCCGGCTCGATTTCGCGTTCAGCGACCGCGCGCTCCTCGAGCAGGCACTCACCCACCGCAGTGCCGGGGCACCGCACAACGAGCGTCTCGAGTACCTCGGTGACGCCCTGCTCGGCATGGTGGTCGCCGACGAGTTGTATCGCCTGCGACCCCACGCCGACGAGGGCGAACTGACCCGCCTGCGCGCCAGCCTGGTGCGGCGCGAGACGCTGGCCGAACTGGCCCGCGAGCTGGCTCTTGGCGACTGCCTGCGACTCGGCGGCGGCGAACTGAAGAGCGGTGGCTACCGCCGCGATTCGGTGCTGGCCAATGGCTTCGAGGCGGTGCTCGGTGCGGTCTACCTCGATGGCGGTTTCGGCGCGGCTCGCGATCTGGTGCGTCGCCTCTACGCCGGGCGTTTCGCAGGGTTGCCCGAGAAGGGCCCACCCAAAGATCCCAAGACCCGCCTTCAGGAGTTGCTGCAGGCGCGCGGCGCGCCACGTCCCGAATACGAGGTCGTGTCCATCGAGGGCGAGGCCCACGAGCGCCGTTTCGGCGTGACCTGCCAGGTCGACGGGTTGGCCGATCCGGTGCGTGGCCAGGGTGACAGCCGGCGCAAGGCGGAGCAGGCCGCCGCGGCGCAGGCGTTGACGAAGATCGAGCGGGAACCGGAGTCGCAGTCATGACGTCTCGCTGTGGCTTCGTCGCCGTGGTGGGGCGTCCCAACGTCGGCAAGTCGACACTGGTCAACCGGCTGCTGGGGCAGAAGCTCTGCATCACGTCGCGGCGTCCACAGACCACGCGCCATGCGATCCTCGGCATCCACACCGTCGGCGATACCCAGGCGGTGTTCATCGACACCCCGGGGCTGCACGGCGGACGCAAGGGTGCGCTGAACCGTTACCTGAACCGTACCGCGGCCGCCTCGCTCGCCGACGTCGATGTCGTGGTGTTCGTCGTCGACCGGCTGCGCTGGACCGACGAGGACGAGGCGGTGCGCGAAAGGCTGCGTGATCACCCGGCACCGCTCCTGCTGGCGATCAACAAGGTCGACCTGCTGACCGACAAGGCGGCGTTGCTGCCGCGTCTCGAGGCGCTGGCGGAGGAGGGCACCTATCGGGATGTCATCCCGCTGTCGGCGCACACCGGAGAGAACGTCACGGCGCTCGAACGACGCGTCCTCGACCTGCTGCCCGAGGGTGAGCACCTGTTCGCCGAGGACCAGTTCACCGACCGCAGCGAGCGCTTCCTCGCCGCCGAGCTGGTGCGCGAGAAGCTGACCCGGCAGCTCGACCAGGAGCTGCCGTACACCCTGTCGGTCGAGATCGAACGCTTCCAGAGACGAGATCGCCTCCTGACCATCGATGCGCTGATCTGGGTCGAGCGGTCCAGTCAGAAGGCCATCGTCATCGGCCGCGGTGGCGAGGGTCTGAAACGGATCGGCAGCCGTGCGCGGCGCGATCTCGAGCGGCTGTTCGGCCAGCAGGTGCTGCTCAAGCTGTGGGTGCGGGTCAAGGAGCGCTGGACCGACGACGAGCAGGCGTTGCAACGCCTGGGCTACGTGGACCCGGGACGGTCGGAGTGAACGACCGCGCACTGCGCCCGGCGTTCGTGCTGCATCGACGCGCCTACCGCGAGTCCAGCCTGCTGGTCGAGTTGCTGACGCTTGACGAGGGACGCATCGGCGTCGTCGCGCGCGGTGCGCGGCGGCGACGTGGTGGCACGCCGCTCGAGCCGTTCGGCGAGCTGCTGGTGCGCTGGGGTGGACGTGGCGAGCTGGGCCAGTTGCATGCCTTCGAGAGCGCTGCCCAGCCCTCCCGGCTGGTCGGCACGGCGCTCTACAGCGGCTTCTACCTCAACGAGCTGCTGCTGCGCCTGCTGCGCAGGCACGACCCCCATCCCGAGGTCTACGCGGACTACGCCGCGACCCTCGCC
>JAACFL010000177.1 GCA_009937385.1 Gammaproteobacteria bacterium
GCGTCGTCGGCCAGCCGCGCGTGCAGGGTCACCTCGGCATCCAGCGAGCCACCGATGGTGCCGGCCTGGCGCGCCGCCTCGAGATGGTCGTTGACCGCGTCGCGCAAACCGGCGAGCGACTTCCAGCGCGCCATGAACGGCGCCACCTCGTCGGCCGGCAGCGCCTCGGGAAGCGCGTACCAGGTGGCCAGGAACACCGACTCGGCGCGCTCGCCGGGGACGTGCTCCCAGATCTCGTCGGCGGTGAAACTCAGCACCGGCGCCAGCCAGCGGCACAGCGCCTCGACGATGTGGTACATCGCGGTCTGTGCCGAGCGCCGGGCGAGACCGTCGGCCTGCGCGGTGTACTGGCGGTCCTTGATGATGTCGAGGTAGAAGGCGCCCATGTCGACGCTGCAGAAGTTGTGCACCCTCTGGTAGATCTGGTGGAACTCGAAGGTCTGGTAGGCGCGCACGATGTCGGCCTGCAGGTCGCACGCGCGCTGCAGGGCCCAGCGGTCGAGCTCGACCATGTCGGCCGGGTCGACGGCGTCCCGAGCCGGATCGAAACCGGCCAGGTTGGCGAGCAGGAAGCGCGAGGTGTTGCGGATCCGGCGGTAGGCGTCGGCCATGCGCTTGAGGATCTCGTCGGAGACGCTCATCTCGTTGCGATAGTCGGTGGCCGCGACCCACAGGCGCAGGATGTCGGCGCCGAGCTTGTTCATCACCTGCTGCGGCGCGACCACGTTGCCGAGCGACTTCGACATCTTGCGACCCTGCGCGTCGACCGTGAAGCCGTGGGTCAGCACCGCCTTGTACGGCGCCGTACCGTGCATGCCGACCGAGGCGAGCAGCGACGACTGGAACCAGCCACGGTGCTGGTCGGAGCCCTCGAGGTAGAGATCGGCCGGAAACGCCAATTCGGGTCTGCGGCCGAGCACGCTGAAGTGCGTCGTGCCGGAGTCGAACCAGACGTCCATGGTGTCGCCGACCTTGCGGTAGTCGGCCGCCGCGTCGCCGAGCAGCTCGGCGGGGTCGAGATCGAACCAGGCATCGATGCCGCCCTGCTCGACGCGCTGCGCGACCTGCTCGATCAGCTCCAGCGTGTCGGGGTGCGGCTCGCCGGTCTCGGCGTGCACGAACAGCGTGATCGGGATGCCCCAGCTGCGCTGGCGCGAGATGCACCAGTCGGGGCGATTGCGCACCATGCCATCGATGCGTGCCTGGCCCCAGTCGGGGTGCCAGTCGACCTCGGTGATCGACTGCAGCGCCTGCTCGCGAAGGCCGTGACCGTCCATCGAGATGAACCACTGCGGCGTGGCACGGAAGATGATCGGCGTCTTGTGGCGCCAGCAGTGCGGGTAGCTGTGCTCGAGCGGTGCGACGTGCAGCAGGGTGCCGCGTTCGCGCAGCACCTCGACCACGCGGTCGTTGGCCTTGAACACGTGCAGCCCGGCGAACAGCTCGGTGTCGGGCAGGAAGCGGCCGTCGTCGCCGACCGGGTGGTCGACCGGCAGCCCGTAGTGCTGGCCGACGATGTAGTCCTCGAGGCCGTGGCCCGGGGCGGTGTGCACGGCACCGGTGCCGGCCTCGAGCGTGACGTGGTCGCCGAGGATGACCGGCACGTCGCGGTCGTGGAACGGGTGGCGTACGCGCAGCCCCTCGAGCGCGGCGCCCTTGCCGTGTGCGACCACGCGGCCATCCTCGATGCCGGCGCGAGCCAGCACGTCCTGCCACAGCGCCTCGGCGAGCAGCAGCCGCTCGGCGCCGGCCTGAACCAGCACGTAGTCGAGCTGCGGGTGCAGCGCGACCGCCTCGTTGGCCGGCAACGTCCACGGCGTGGTGGTCCAGATAACGACCGAGACCGGGCCGTCGCCACCGCCGTCGACGGCTTCCATCTTCGCCAGCAGCGCGTCGCCGTCGACCGCCGCAAAGCGCACGTCGATCGCCGGCGAGCGCTTGTCGGCGTACTCGACCTCAGCCTCGGCCAGCGCCGAGTGGCAGTCGGTGCACCAGTGCACCGGCTTGTAGCCGCGCACGATGTGGCCGTTGGCATAGACCCGGCCCAGGGCACGGATGATGTCGGCCTCGGTGGCGAACTCCATGGTCAGGTAGGGGTGATCCCAGTCGCCGAGCACACCGAGGCGCTTGAAGTCCTCGCGCTGACCGTCGACCTGCTCGGCGGCGAAGTCGCGGCACGCCTGGCGGAAGGTGCGCGCGTCGACCTTGTCGCCGACACGGCCCAGGGTCTTCTCGACCTGGTGCTCGATCGGCAGGCCGTGGCAGTCCCAGCCCGGCACGTACGGGACGTTGAAGCCGTCCAGTGCACGCGCCTTGTTGATGACGTCCTTGAGCACCTTGTTGACCGCATGGCCGATGTGGATGGTGCCGTTGGCGTAGGGTGGGCCGTCGTGCAGCACGTACTTCGGCCGCCCCTGCTGGACCTCCTGCATGCGCGCAAAGAGGTCCATCTGCTCCCAGCGCTGCAGCCGTTCGGGCTCGCGCTTGGGCAGGTTGCCGCGCATCGGGAATTCGGTCTGCGGCAGGTTCAGCGTCTCTTTGTAGTCGGCCATCGTCGGTCCAGTTCCGGTTCTGTAGTTTCAGCCCGCGCCGGGCAGCTGCGAGACCTGGTCCTGCAGCTCGTCGAGCACGTGGTGCGCACGTGCGCAGTCGGCGGCGATCTGCGCCTTGAGCGCATCGACGCCGTCGAAGCGCCGCTCGTCGCGCAGCTTGGCGCGGAAGTCCACACGCAGCTGGCGACGGTAGATGTCCCGGTCGAAGTCGAACAGGTGCACCTCGAGCCGCGCCTCATTCTCGCCGAACGTCGGCCGCTGGCCGATGTTCGCCACCCCGGGCCAGAGCCCGTCGGCCACGCCGGCGACCTGCACCGCGTAGACCCCGCGTACCGGCACCACCTTGTGCCAGGTGTCGATGTTGGCGGTCGGGAAGCCGATCGTCCGCCCGCGCTTGTCGCCGTGGCGCACCGCGCCGAAGATCGCGTACGGCCTTCCCAGGAGCCTTTCCGCCTCGAGCAGGTCGTCCGCCTCGAGCGCCGTGCGGATCCGCGTGCTGCTGACCCGCTCGCCGCCGTCGAGGTAGGTCGGCATGCTGCTGACGCCGAAGCCGTGCTGTTCCCCGAGCCGTTCGAGCAGCGCGAAGTCCCCCTTGCCGCCAGCCCCGAACCTGAAGTCGTCGCCGACGATCAGGTGGCGGATGCCCAGGCCGGCAACCAGGATCTCCGAAACGAACGCCTCCGCTTCGGTCGCCGCCAACCTTGCCCCGAACGGCAAGCAGAGTACCCGCTCGATGCCCATGCGCGCGAAGGCATGCAGCTTGCCGCGCAGCCGGGTCAGCCGTGGCGGCGCCTCGGCCGGACGGAAGTACTCCAGCGGCTGCGGCTCGAAGGTGATCACCACCGCCGGCACGCCCAGCCGGTGGGCCCGCTCGAGCAGCTCGCCGAGCACCGCCTGGTGACCGCGGTGGACGCCGTCGAAGTTGCCGATGGTCGCCACGCAGCCCCGGTGCGCCGGGCGCAGGTTCACCGTTCCGCGTATCAGTTCCATGCTCGGTGCGGCTCCCGCCTGTCGGCCGCCCGGCCCAAAAGCCGCACAGTATAAGGAAACAGCGGGATTGCGGCCATGACTCAGGCGTCGTCGCGCGGCGTGACGGGCGCGCTCAGCAGGTCGCCCGGTCGCAGCCCGCTGGCAAGCAGCACGCCGAAATAGAGCCCCGCCCCGGCCGCCACCCAGAGCAGCAGGTGCCCGGCGCGGGCCAGCGCATCCCGGGCCAGCCAGTCCGCCAGGTCGCCCGCACCCCACCAGAGCAGCGCGGCGAGCAGGCCGTTGGCGAGCGCGACACGGACAAACAGCACGCCCCACCCCGGCAGGTGGACGCAGATCCCAGCACGTCGCAATCCCCGGTAGAGCAGCCCGGCGTTGACAAACGCCGCGATCGATGTCGCCAGCGCCAGCCCGGCATGGGCCAGGGACCAGACCAGGATCAGGTTCATGACCACGTTGGTGGCCATCGCGACGATGCCGATCTTGACCGGGGTCTTGGTGTCCTGGCGCGCGAAGTAGCCCGGCGCGAGCACCTTGACCAGGATGAAGCCGAGCAGGCCGAACGAGTAGGCGACCAGGCTGCGCGCCGCCATGTCGACGTCGTGCGCCGCGAAGGCGCCGTACTGGAACAGCGTTGCCAGGATCGGCCCGGCCAGCACCATCAGCCCCACCGCGCACGGCGTGCCGAGCAGCAGCACCCAGCGCAGCGCCCAATCGAGGGTGCGAGAGAACGCCTCGGGGTCGGTCTCGGCGTGGCGCTGGCTGAGGCTCGGCAGAATCACCGTCGCCAGCGCGATGCCGAACACCCCGAGCGGGAACTCGACCAGGCGGTCGGAATAGTAGAGCCACGAGACGCTGCCGGCGACCAGGAACGACGCGATCAGCGTGTCGATCAGCAGGTTGAGCTGGGTGACCGAGGCGCCGAACAGCGCCGGTCCCATCAGCTTCATGATGCGCCGCACGCCGGGATCGCGGAACGCCGGGCGCGGACGTGGCAGCAGCCCGAGGCGTGCCAGGAACGGCAGCTGGAACGCGAGCTGTGCGATGCCGGCGACGAACACCCCCCACGCGAGCGCGGTGATCGGCTCGTCCATGCGTGGCGCCAGCCACCACGCTGCCGCCAGCAGCGCGAGGTTGAGCAGCACCGGCGTGAAGGCCGGCACCGCGAAGCGGCCATAAGCGTTGAGGATGCCGCCAGCGCATGCGGTCAGCGAGATGAACAGCAGGTACGGGAAGGTGATGCGCAACATCCCGGAAGCGAGGTCGAAGCGGCCGTCGTCGCCGATGAAACCGGGTGCGAACACCATGATCAGCAGCGGCGCGGCGACCACCGCGACCGCGGTCAGCGCGAACAGCACCAGGCCGAGCGTGCCGGCGACGTGGTCGACCAGCACCCGCACATCATCGTGCCCCTGGCGGGTCTTGACCTCGGAGAGCACCGGCACGAACC
>JAACFL010000178.1 GCA_009937385.1 Gammaproteobacteria bacterium
GCCACGCCGGCGCCCCCGCGAGCAGGCCGAGGCGCAGGCCGGCTAGTCCGAGCTTGGAGAGCGTGCGCATGACCACGAGATTGGGGAAGTCACCAAGCCGCTCGAGCCAGCTGCATTCGGCGAATGGCGCGTAGGCCTCGTCGATGACCACCAGCCCCTGCGTGGCGGCGAGTATCGCCTCGATCGACGCATCGTCGAACAGGTTGCCGGTGGGGTTGTTCGGGTAGGCGAGGAAGATCACCGCCGGATCGTGCTCCACGATCGCGGCGAGCATGGCGTCGCGGTCCAGCGCGAAATCATCGCTGGCCAGCGGCACGCCGACGTAGTCCATGCCGGTGAACGTGGCGATCATGCGGTACATGACGAACGAGGGCTCGGGCGCCAGCACCACGCGGCCCGGCTCGGCGAGCGTCATGGCGATCATCTGGATCAGTTCGTCGGAGCCGTTGCCGAGCAGCAGTTCGGTGCCCTCTCCCAGGTCCAGCGCGTCGCGCAGGCCCTGCTTGAGCTCGGCGGCTCCCGGGTCGGGATAGCGGTTCAATGCGACGCCGCGCAGCCGCTCGAGCCACGCCGCGACGACCTCTTCCGGCCAGCCGTAGGGGTTCTCCATGGCGTCGAGCTTGATCAGCCCGGCCGCCGGCGGCACGTGGTAGGCGCTCAGCGCGCGGATTTCCGGTCGGATCCAGCGCTCGACGAGTTGCGTGACGTCAGCCATCGCGACTCACTCCCGGCCTTCGGCGCGGTACTCGGCGGAGCGGGCATGGGCGGTCAGCCCCTCGCCGCGCGCCAGGCGCCCGGCCACCGCGCCGAGCGTCGCGGCACCGCTCGCCGAGCAGTTGATCAGGCTGCTGCGCTTCTGGAAATCGTAGACCCCGAGCGGCGACGAAAAGCGCGCGGTGCGCGAGGTCGGCAGCACGTGGTTGGGCCCCGCGCAGTAGTCGCCGATCGCCTCGGCGGTGTAACGCCCCATGAAGATCGCCCCGGCGTGGCGAATCGAAGGCAGCAGCGCCTCGGGGTCGGCGACCGACAGCTCGAGGTGCTCGGGCGCGACATGGTTGACGATCTCCACGGCAGCGTCCATGTCGGGCACCGCGATCAGCGCGCCGCGCGCACCGAGCGACGCCTCGATGACCCCGGCGCGCTCCATGGTCGGCAGCAGCCGCTCGATGGACGCGGCCACCGCGTCGAGGAACGCGGTGTCGGGCGAGACCAGGATCGCCTGTGCGTCCTCGTCGTGCTCCGCCTGGGAAAAGAGGTCCATGGCCACCCAGTCGGGATCGGTGGCGCCGTCGCAGACCACCAGGATCTCCGACGGCCCGGCGATCATGTCGATGCCGACCTTGCCGAACACCATGCGCTTGGCCGCGGCGACGTAGATGTTGCCCGGACCGACGATCTTGTCGACCGCCGGCACCGTCTCGGTGCCGTGGGCCAGTGCCGCGACGGCCTGCGCTCCGCCGATCGTGAACACGCGGTCGACACCGGCCACGGCCGCGGCGGCCAACACCAGCTCGTTCAGCTCGCCGTCCGGCGCCGGCACCACCATCACCAGCTCCGGCACGCCAGCCACCTTGGCCGGCACGGCATTCATCAGCACCGACGACGGGTAGGCCGCCTTGCCGCCGGGGACGTAGAGGCCCACCCGGTCGAGCGGCGTCACCTGCTGGCCGAGCAGCGTGCCGTCGGCCTCGGTGTAGCTCCACGAGGCCATCTTCTGGTGCTCGGCATAGGTCCTCAAACGCTCTGCCGCCAGCTCCAGGTCGGCGCGCAGCTGGGGATCGATCGTCGCGAGCGCGGCCTCGAGCCGCGCCTGCGGCACCTCGAGTTCGGTCGCGGCGGCCGCGTCGAGCCGATCGAAGCGGGCGGTGTACTCGAGCAGCGCCACGTCGCCGCGCTGGCGGACGTCATCGACGATCTGCTGCACGGTCGCCTGCACGTCGCTATTGGCGACGCTCTCCCAGGCGAGCAGGTCGTCGAGCGCGCCGGTGAATGCGCTATCGCGGCTGTCGAGTCGGTGGATGCGGGACACGTTGGCCTCCTGGCTGGCTTCAGGCGGCGGCATCGCGCGCGGCGACCGCTTCGGTGAGCCGCGCGACCAGTGCCTTGACGCGGTCGTGGTTGAGCTTCATCGCGGCCTTGTTCACCACCAGCCGCGACGAGATGGCGCACACCTCCTCGATCGGCGCGAGGCCGTTGGCCCGCAATGTATTCCCGGTATCGACCAGGTCGACGATGCGGTCGGCCAGGCCGACCAGCGGGGCGAGCTCCATTGAGCCGTAGAGCTTGATGATCTCGACCTGCTCACCGCGCGCGGCGTAGTGACGGCGGGTGGCGGCGACGTACTTGGTGGCGATGCGCAGGCGACCGGTCGGCTCCGCTGCACCAACCGGCGCGGCGACCATCAGCCGGCAGCGGGCGATGCCCAGGTCGAGCGGTTCGTAGAGACCGGCCCCACCGTGCTCGAGCAGCACGTCCTTACCGGCCACGCCGAGGTCGGCGGCACCGTGCTCGACGAAGGTCGGGACGTCGCTGGCGCGAATCACCAGCAGGCGCACGTCGTCGCGCTCGGTGCGCAGGATCAGCTTGCGGCTGGCCGGATCGTCGACCGGGCGGATGCCGGCGGCCACGAGCAGCGGCAGCGTCTCGTCGAGGATGCGGCCCTTCGACAGGGCGAGGGTCAGCGGGGCAGCCATGCCGGCGGATTCACCCGGGAACGCGGCGGATCTGCGCACCGAGCTGGGCCAGCTTCTCCTCGATGCACTCGTAGCCGCGGTCGATGTGGTAGATGCGGTCGACGGTGGTCTCACCATCGGCCACCAGGCCCGCCAGCACCAGGCTCGCCGAGGCACGCAGGTCGGTGGCCATCACCGGCGCACCGGTCAGGCGCGGAATGCCCTTGATGATCGCCGAGTTGCCTTCGAGGTGGATGCTCGCGCCCATGCGCTGCATCTCGAGCACGTGCATGAACCGGTTCTCGAACACCGTCTCGGTGATGGTGCCGACGCCGTCGGCGACCGCGTTGAGCGCCGTGAACTGGGCCTGCATGTCGGTCGGGAACGCCGGGTAGGGTGCGGTGCTGACGTTGATCGACTGCGGTCGGTCGCCGCCCATGTCGAGCTCGATCCAGTCGTCGCCGGTGGTGATCTGCGCCCCGGCCTCGCCGAGCTTGTGGGTCACCGAGTGCAGCAGGTCGGGCTGGGTGTCCTTGACCCGCACCCGCCCGCCGGTCATCGCCGCGGCCACCAGGTAGGTGCCGGTCTCGATGCGGTCGGGCAGCACCGCGTAGCGGGTCCCACTCAGCGTCTCGACCCCGTCGATGGTGATGACACCGGTGCCCGCGCCGGAGATGTTCGCGCCCATCTGGTTCAGGCAGCGTGCGAGGTCGATCACCTCCGGCTCGCGCGCGGCGTTCTCGATCACCGTGCGGCCATCGGCCAGCGTCGCGGCCATCATCAGGTTCTCGGTGCCGGTCACGGTGATGGTGTCCATGACCAGCTCGGCCCCGTGCAGGCGTCCGGCCCGCGCGCGGATGTAGCCGTTGTCGACGCTGATCTCGGCGCCCATCGCCGACAGCCCCTGCAGGTGCAGGTTGACCGGGCGCGTGCCGATGGCACAGCCACCCGGCAGGGAGACGTCGGCACGGCCGAAACGCGCCAGCAGCGGTCCGAGCACCAGGATCGACGCGCGCATGGTCTTGACCAGCTCGTAGGGCGCGTAGAACTCGTTGATGGTCGACGCGTCGACCTCGATGTTGAGCTTCTCGTCGATGGTCAGGCTCACGCCCATGCGCCCGAGCAGCTCCATGGTCGTGGTGATGTCGTGCAGGTGCGGCACGTTGCAGACCGTCACCGGATCGTCGGCGAGCAGGGTCGCGGCCAGGATCGGCAGCGCCGCGTTCTTGGCTCCGGAGATGCGCACCTCGCCGTTGAGCGCCGCGCCGCCGTTGATGATCAGCTTGTCCATCGTGTGGGCCCCAGGGGCGCCTGAGCACCCAGGAAACGCGTCAGTCTACCCGATCGCACGATACCGGCCCAACCGGGACTCAGGCGGGTTCGAGCGCGAGGAGCACGTCGACGCCGCAGACCTCGGCGATGGCGCACAGGGTGGGAGGGACGTTGCGGAAGCCCAGTCGGCAGCCCGAACGGCGCGCGGTGCGCTGCCAGTCGAGCAGCAGGGCGAGCGCTCCGGAGTCGGCCCGGGTCACGTTGACGAGATCGACGGTGACGCGATCCTGGCCGGCGAACAGCTCGCTGCCGCGCGCGGCCAGCCCGGCGATGCTGGCAAGGTCGAGATGCCCGGCGAGCTCGACCTGCCCGTCGTCGACGATGCGCAGCTCGGCGTCAGCCGGCGCGGGCATCGACATTGCGCTGGCGGATGTTGTCGATCAGCCCGTCGAGTCCGACCTGGCGGACCTCGTTGTTGAAGGTGTTGCGGTAGTTGCCGACCAGGCTGAGGCCGTCGATGGTCACGTCGTAGACCTTCCAGCCCTCCGGCTGGAGTTCCATGCGGTAGTCGATCGGGATGCCGAGCCCGCCCGGCTGCTCGATCTCGGTGCGCACGGTCACATCGTCATCGCCCTTGACGGCATTGAGCGGCAGGAACTCGATGCGCTCCTCGGTGTATTCGAGCAGCGCGGTCGCGTAGGTGCGCACCAGCAGGTTCTTGAACTCGGCGACGAAGCTCTGCTGCTGCTGCTGACTCGCGCGCCGCCAGTGCTTGCCGAGCACCGAGCGCGACATGGCGACGAAATCGAAGTGTGGCAACACGATCTCGATGATGAACTGGTCGACCAGCCGCGGGTTGGCATCGAGCGCGACGCGCTGCTCGCGGATCTTGCCGAGGATCTTGTCGGTGGTCTCGATGACCAGGTCGCGTGGGCCATCGACCGGCTCGGTCGCGGCGAGGCTCGGCAGCCCGGCGGCCAGCAGGCCGCCGCCCAGCAACAGCAGGCGAAGGATTTTCATTCGTAGACCCCGGCGACG
>JAACFL010000024.1 GCA_009937385.1 Gammaproteobacteria bacterium
CACGTGCGGCTGCTCGGTGACGGCGACGCGGTCGAGGAACTGACCTACGCCGCGCTCGACGCCCGTGCCCGCGAGGTCGCCGCAGGGCTGCTTGTGCGAGATATCGCGCCGGGCGACAGCGTTGCGCTGATGCTGCCGACCGGCAGCGACTACCTGGCCAGTTTCTACGGCGTGCTGCTGGCCGGCGCGGTGCCGGTGCCGATCTACCCGCCGGTGCGCCCGAGCCAGCTCGCCGACCACCTGCGCCGTCACGCGGCGATCCTCGCCAACGCGCGCTGCGTCGCGCTGGTCACCGTCGACGCGGCCAAGCCGGTCGCACGGCTGCTGCGCGCCACGGTGGCCGACCTGCGCGCGGTGGTCACCGTCGACGACCTGGCCGGCACGGGCGGCGCGCTGCCGGCGTTCGCGGCGCACGGCGACGAGCTGGCCTTCCTGCAGTACACCTCGGGCAGCACCGGCACGCCGAAGGGGGTCGAGCTGACCCACGCCAACCTGCTGGCCAACATCCGCGCGATGGGGCGGGCGATCGACGTCACGCCCGACGACGTCTTCGTCAGCTGGCTGCCGCTCTACCACGACATGGGTCTGATCGGCGCCTGGCTCGGCAGCCTCTATCACGCGGTGCCGCTGGTGCTGATGTCGCCACTGCAGTTCCTGGCGCGGCCGGTGCGCTGGCTGCGCGCGATCAGCGATCACCGCGGCACGCTGTCGGCGGGACCGAACTTCGCCTACGAGCTCTGCCTCAACAAGCTGCCCGAGTCGAGCCTCGCCGGGCTGGACCTGGCGAGCTGGCGCTGGGCGTTCAACGGCGCCGAGCCGGTCAGCGCCGCGACGCTGCGCGGCTTCGCGGAACGTTTCGCGCCCTACGGTTTCCGCGCCGAGGCGCTGGCCCCGGTCTACGGTCTGGCCGAGTGCGCGCTGGGGCTCGGCTTTCCGCCGGCCGGACGGGGGGTGCGGGTCGATCGGGTCGACCGCGCCGTGTTCGCGCGCAGCGGCCGCGCCGAGCCGGCCCGGGACGGTGACCCGCAGCCGCTCGAGGTGGTCGCCTGCGGCCGGCCGCTGCCCGGCTACCAGGTGCGCATCCTCGACGACGACGGACGCGAGCTGCCCGACCGCGAGGCCGGCCGGCTGCAGTTCGACGGCCCGTCGGCGACGCGCGGTTACCACCGCAACCCGGAGGCGACCGCCGCGCTGCTCGACGGCGACTGGCGCGAGACCGGCGACCTCGCCTACGTCGCCGACGGCGAGATCTGCATCACCGGGCGGGTCAAGGACCTGATCATCCGCGGCGGGCGCAACATCTACCCGCAGGAGGTCGAGGCCGCGGTCGGCACACTCGACGGCGTGCGCAACGGCTGCGTCGCGGTCTTCGGCACGACCGACGAGGCGAGCGGCACCGAGCGGTTGGTGGTCCTCGCCGAGACCCGCGAGAGTGACCCGGAGGTTCGCGCGGCGCTCGAGCGCGAAGTCCAGCAGGCGGTGGTCGACCAGCTGGGCGCGCCGGCCGAGGAGGTGGTGCTGGCGCCGGCGCACGCGGTGCTCAAGACCTCCAGCGGCAAGGTCCGCCGTGGCGCGATGCGCGAGCTCTACCTGCGCGGTGCGGTCGGGCGCAAGCCGCGCCCGGTCTGGTGGCAGCTGGCACAGGTCGCACTGGTCTCGATCGGGCCGTGGCTGCGCGGTCAGCTGCGGCGCGCGGCGACCTGGAGCTACGCAGCCTGGACGTGGACCGTGGCGGTGACCTGCACGCTGTTGGCCGCGCCGGGCATCCTCCTGTTGCCGCGACTGGCATGGCGCTGGGCGGTCGCACGCGCCGGCTTGCGCGTGGTGACGACGCTGGTCGGCCTGCCGGTGCGTCGCCTCGGCGAGGCGCTGCCGGACGGCGCCTGCGTGGTGGTTGCCAACCACCAGAGCTACGTCGACGGCCTGGTGCTCGGCATCGCACTGGACCGCCCGCTGGCGTTCGTCGCCAAGGGCGAGCTGGCGCCACAGCGCGTCGCCGGCACGCTGCTGCGCCGGCTCGGGGCGGTGTTCGTCGAGCGCTTCGACGTCGGGCGCAGCGTCGCCGACGCCGGCGGCCTGCAGGCGGTGCTGGCCGCCGGCGGCACGCTGTGCGTCTTCCCGGAGGGCACCTTCGACCGCGCGCCGGGAATCCGCCCGTTCCGCATGGGGGCGTTCGCCGCCGCCGCGAACGCCGGGGTGCCGGTGGTGCCGGTCGGCCTGAGCGGCACGCGCTCGATCCTGCGATCCGAGACCTGGCTGCCGCGGCGTGGCGTCGCGACCCTGCGGATCGGTACCCCGCTGCACGCCAGCGGAAGCGACTGGGAGGCGAGCCTGGCGCTGCGGCACGCCGCGCGCGCGGCGATCCTCGAGATGACCGGCGAGCCGCAGCGCGACGAGGACCTGTTGGTCGAAGCGCCACGCCAGGGGCAGGCCGACGGGGCGTGAGCCCACCGGCTGGCGTTCAATCCTCCGACGAGGGACCTTCGTCGCGCAGGAAGAGCCACACCAGCACGCCGATGAAGGCGAACGTCACCAGGTTCAGGAGCGTGTCGACCAGGTTCGCGAGGTTCATGGGTTCTCCTCCCTCACGAGCGTCTTCAGCAGCGCGATCACCAGCAGCGGCAGGATGAAGACGAAGGCGATGGCGCCGAGCGCGATGATGCTGCGCACCGCGTCGAGGTCGCCGGTGAGCATCATCGCCAGGCCCAGCACCGCGAGGATCACGCCCCAGGTCAGCTTGATGCGCGTGGCGGGGTTCTCGTCGCCGCCGGTCGAGAACATCGACAGCACGTACGCCGCGCTGACCACGCTGGTCACCAGGAACAGGAACGCCGCGAGCACGGTGCCGGCACCGGTGAGCCAGGCGAGCGGCAGCGCCTCGAGGAGCACGAATGTGGTGCTCTCCGGGGTCTTGGCGGCCACCTCCACCAGGGGCAGGCCGTCGTTGAGGACGCCGTGGAAGCCCATGCCGCCGAACACGGCGAACCAGCAGAGCGAGAAGAAGCTCGGCACCAGCACCACGCCGAGAATGAATTCTCGGATGGTGCGCCCGCGCGAGATGCGCGCGACGAACACGCCCACGAACGGCGCCCAGGCGATCCACCAGACCATGTAGTTGAGCGTCCAGCCATGGAACCACTGCTCGAAGGTCTCGCCGAAGTAGGGGTAGGTCGCGAAGCTCTGCCGCACCACGCCGGAGACGTACAGGCCGATGCTGTCGACCAGGCCGTTCATCAGGTAGTGCGTCGGGCCGACCAGCAGCAAGTAGAGCAGCAACAATCCAGCGACCAGCATCGCGGCGTTCGACAGCCGGGCCATGCCGGTGCTGAGGTCGACGGTCAGCGGCAGCAGGAAGGCGAGGCAGAGGGCCGCGAACACGCCCAGCCGCAGTGCGTTTCCGCCGGGCTCGAGGGCGAACAGGTTCTCGATCCCGCCCTGCACCTGGAAGATGCCGATGGCCAGTGAGCCGGCCAGGCCGATCGCGATCGCGCTGATCGCCAGCAGGTCGGAGAGCCAGGCCACCGGGGCGACCCAGCGTCCGCGACGGAAGGCGTAGCGCAGCGGTGAGCTGATCAGGCCGGGGCGATGCTTGCGGTACGAGAAGTAGGCGATCGCGAGCGCGGTCATCGCGTAGATCGACCAGGCGTGCAGGCCCCAGTTGAAATTGGTGACGAACAGGGCGGCGTTGGCGGCCTGCCCGGGTTCCAGGTGCTCCGCGAGTACCCGGTAGTGGGTCAGCGGCTCGGTGGCGCCGAAGAACAGCAGGCCGACGCCCATGCCGGCCGCGAACAGCATCGTCAGCCAGCTCACGGTCGAGAACTCGGGGCGCTCGTCGTCCGCGCCGAGGCGCACCGTGCCGTAGCGCGACAGGGCGAGCGCCAGTGCGGCGAGGGTCACCAGGCTCGCCACGAGCATGATGAACCAGGCTCGGCTGCTGAACTGCTGGCTGACGTAGGCGCTGGCGAAGCGTTCCAGGCTGTCGGTATCGACCACGCCCCAGACGGCGATGGCCCCGGTCAGGCTCAGGGCGGTCAGCAGCAGGGGGTTGCGGAACATGGCACGGGGCCGATCTTGCTGGTGGCCGGATCGACCCTAGCAGACAAGGCCCGGTCGTGCCCATGACGTGGGGCAGCATGGAACCGCTGGCATCCCACGCCTGTCCGGCTCATCTTCCGGGCCCCGGAGTCGGCCACGGCGAAGCCCTGCAGCGGGCGGCCGGAAGCCTGGTTGCCGACGTCCCAGGCGTCACCGTGCGCCGCGGCGTTCGGCTGGCGCGGTCAGTGCACTCCGAGCGCCCGCGCCGCCTGGCGCAGGCCGTCTCCGGGATCGAACCTTACGAGGTCGGGCGCGAAGCGCAGCAGCCGGATCACGCGCGGCGGTCGCCTGGCGACGTGCGCCACCGTCAGTGGCAGCGTGTTGATGCCGTCGCCCGGAGCGTCGTGACAGAGGTTCATGGCGTCGACGTACAAAGGCCGGGACTCGAGGCGCACGTCGTGCTCCATGCCGGCGAACACCGCGACGGTCATGTCGAGGAAGTCGCCGATGTCGGCGGCGCTGTGGCTGAGCTCCTGCAGTTCACCCTCGGTCTCCGCGAGCTTCTCGCGCAGCTCTTCGGCATGGCGCGTGATCACTTCCTCGTCGTGCCACAGGCCGGCGAGGCCGCGTGCCTCCTGCTCGTAGAGGCGCAGGCGCATCTGCAGCTTGACCCGCTCCTCGCCGAGTCGCTCCTTGCGCATCCGCGAGCCAAGCACCACGCTCTCGGCAAGCTGCGTCTCGCTGGTGGCGAACGCGCTCAGGCGGTGGTCGCCCAGGCTCAGCGCGGTCTGGGCCACGTCACGCTGGACGAGATCGCCCTGCAGGGCGTGGCCGAAGCGCTTTTCCAGGGTGAGGCTCATGCCCAGCCCGGCGAAGACGGTCCCTGCGCCGCGTGCCTCGGCGCTGGCCAGGAAGCGGCGCAGCGGTCGGTGGCCGTCGAACAGCTGCTGCATCGCTTCCGGGGTGGTGAACGCGGCACGCAGCAACGGCTCGCGCGACCAGCGTTCGCGGCTCACCTCGAGCGGTGGCGGCAGGGTCGCGAACTGGGCGTCGATGACGCGGACCGCCTCGCGCAACGCCGGGGCAAGGCGGTGGCGGTACCCGGGCACCATGCGCAGACGGGGATCGACGATCTCGACGATGGCGTCGACCTGGCGGTCGAACGCCTCGCGCTCCTCACGTGAACCGCGTCGACGGTTGCGCAGGTGCCTCAGCCGGTCCAGCAGACCCATCGCCACCTCCTGCGGCTTTTGCGCTGCGTTGGCTGTCTCATTGTAGGCCGCATGACCGGTGGTCGTTGTCCGTCCGGGCTGTTGCGCAGCGCATGCTAGGCTGCGGCGACGGCCTCGGCGTCCGTTGGCCGCGTAACCGCCAGGCAGGAGAACCACAGATGAGCGAGGAACTCTACGACAAGGGCATGCAGACGCGGCGCGAGGTGCTCGGCGATCACTACGTCGACAAGGCGCTGGCCGCGTCGGACGATTTCAGCGACGCGTTCCAGGAACTGGTCACGGCCCACTGCTGGGGCACGGTGTGGCAGCGTGAGGCGCTGCCGCGGGCGACGCGCAGCCTGGTCACCGTGGCCATCCTGACCTCGCTGCGCGCCACGACCGAGCTGCAGGGCCACGTGCGCGGCGCGCTGCGCAACGGCTGCAGCGTCGACGAGATCCGCGAGGTGCTGTTGCACGCGGCGATCTACTGCGGCATGCCGGCCGGCGTCGAGGCGTTCCGCGCGGTGCGCCCGGTGATCGAGGCGTGGCAGAAGGGCGAGCAGGGCTGAGCTCCCGCGGCCGTCGGGCTGAAGCCCGACCCACAGGCGTTGATGCTGCTTTTTCGTGGGTCGGACTCGAGTCCGGCAGGGCCTTGATCGTGACGGTGCGTCAACCGCTGGCTGCAGCCCGACCTGTGGGCGTCCGCAGCGATTCTTCGTAGGTCGGACTCGAGTCCGACAGGGGCCTAGAGCGTCAGTGGAAAGCCGTCGACCAGCAGGCCCGGCAGGTGCTGGGTGGCGGTCGAACGTCGCTCGTAGGTGCTCGCATCGGCCATCCGCTCCCGCTCCCGGGTCAGCGCCTGCAGGCCGTCGCCGAGCAGATCGTAGATGCTGGCGTCGAAGCGCATCGGTGCCAGCGGACCGGCGAGCTCGCCACCCGCGACAGCGAAGCAGGCGTAGCGGCTCATGCCGGTGATGCGGCAGGCGTTGCGGTCGGAGTAGTTGCAGTACCAGAGGTCGGAGAGGTAGAGGCCGTCGCCGAGGGTCGCGAGCACGTCGGCCTCGGCGAGATCTCCACCGTCCATCTCCAGCGCCTCGGGCGCCTCCATGCGCGCATTGACGTCGACGCCGAACTCGCGCGCGCTGCGCGGCCCGGCCAGCGCGCTGCCGAAACGACCCTCCTCGACCAGGCTGACCTCGGCGGGTAACAGGTAACCGGCCGCCGAGAAACCGGGCGTGGGGCTGCCGGCACGTGCCTCGCGCAGCTTCACCGCGGGGTGCAGCGTGTGACGGCCGTCGGCGAGCCGTTGCAGCGGGCTCTGCCCGGTGCGCAGCGACTTCAGGCCGAAGCCACCCCAGCCGAGCAGATCGAGCAGCTCACCGAGCGCGGCCGGTGCGAGGAATGCACGGTGGTGGCCGGTCGCCGGCGTCTGCGTCGGGCGGGCGAGGGCGTCGAGGCGTCTGCGTGCGGCGGCGATCCTCGCCGTGAGCTGTTCCGGATTCCACCGGCTGCCGGCATAGCGGCTCTTCACCGCGCGCCCGCCGGCCGCGTGCAGGCTCCAGTCGAAGTTGAACGACGCGGCCGCGTGCCAGTTGCGCTGGCCGAGCGAGTTCGCGAAGCCGTGCGCCTGCACGCCTTGCGCGAGCAGGCCGACCAGGTCGAGGTCGCCAGTGCTCGCGGCGATGGCGTCGAGCCATGCCTCGCGCGCGCCGAGCTCGCCGTCGGCGACCGATTCGCTCGGGCGGACCTCTTCGGCGTAGGCCAGGTAGGGGTCCTCGGGCAGCTGGGGCAGCAGCTCGCGCAGGCTGGCCAGTTCGGCGCGGGCCTGCGCCAGATCGGCCTGGGCATCGTCCTGCAGCTGGATGTCGGCGCTGGCATGGCGTGCGCCGTCGATCAGTTCCACGTGCAGCTCGCGCTGGGCGACGTGACCCGCCTGGCGCAGCCTCGCCCGGTTGAGGCGCGCGAAGTCGGTGTCCTCGGCGTAGTAGCCGAGCAGCAGCACCTCGCCGCCACGGGCCTCGGCCAGCAGTGCGTCGGCGAGGGTGTCGAAGGCGTCGCGCGTGATCACCGGGTCATGCCTCGCTGAACACGTCGACGTCGCGGAACACGCAGGCTGGAGAGGCGTGGCCGACGAAGACCGCCTGGTTCGGCTCGCCCTTGCCGCAGTTCAGAACGCCCGCGACGTGGAAGGTCTCCGCGTCGCCGACCGCGGCGAGGTTGCGCCAGAACCCGGCCGAGATGCCACGGTAGTTGCAGTCGCGCACCACCTCGCCGAGTTCGCCGTCGCGGATCACGCGACCGAACTCGCAGCCGAACTGGAACTTGTTGCGGGAATCGTCGATGGACCACGAGCGGTTGGTGTCCATCAGCACGCCGCGCTCGATGCCGCCGACCAGCTCGGCGAACGGCGTCGCACCCGGCTCGACGTTGAGATTGGCCATGCGGTCGATCGGCGGCCGGTTCCAGTCGCACGCACGGCTGTTGGCGGTGCCCGGCAGGCCGCTGCGCAGCTGCGACAGCGCCCCGCCGAGCGGGCGCTCGAGGAGGCCGTCGCGGATCAGGTGCGCGCGCTCGGCCGGGGTGCCGGCATCGTCCCAGGCGTAGCTGACCGCCTGCTCCGGGAGGGTCGGGTCGAAGGTGACGTTGAGCAGCTCGGAGCCGTAGCGGTAGCTGCCGAACATCTCCGCGGTGACGAAGCTGGTGCCGGCGTAGTTGCGCTCGTCGCCGAGGATGCGGTCGAGCTCGAGCGGATGGCCGATGCTCTCGTGGATCTGCAGCACCATCTGGCTCGGCATCAGCAGCAGGTCGGTGACGCCGCTCGGGCAGGGCGGCGCGGCGAGCAGCGCCAGCGCCTCCTCGCCGACCGCGTCGGCGCGGTCCGGGAAACCGAGCGACGCGAGCTGCTCGAGGCCGCCCTGGCGCACCGCGTTGGCACCGCCGACGGTGCGCGACTCGGTCAGCATGCCGTCGCTGGCGACGGCCCGGAGTGTCGGCGCAACCCAGCTGAAGCGCTGCAGGGTCTCGTGGCCCGCACCGTCGGCGAGCAGGACCTGCTGGTCGCGGTGGTAGAGCGCGGCGAGCCAGTCGACGATCTGCTCCCCGGCACGCAGCCGGGGCGCGGTCGCGGCGAGCCAGGCGAGCTTGTCGGCCGCGGAGACCGCGTCCCACGGATCCTCGACCGGGCTGGCGTAATCGCCGCTCGTCGCCATACGCATCAGCTGTCCGGTGCCGGGCAGCGGCAGGCGGGCGGCCAGCCGTGCCCACGCGACCGCCTCCCCGGCGGCCCGGCGCAGGCCGGACCCGGAGAGGTCGCTGGTCGCGCCGTAGCCGAGGCCACCGTCCACCTCGACCGTGACCATCGCACCCAGCGCACGGCTGCGCGCGACCGGTTCGGGCACCCCCTGGCGCACCGCGAGGCGCTCCTCTCGGGTGGCAACGACGCGCAGGGTCCAGTAGTCGCAGGCCGGGGCGACGGCGCGGAAGCGGACGGGAATGGCGTGCAGGTCGCTCTCCATGGCGTCGAGCGTAGCCTCGTCGCTGCCGGGATGCACCCCGGCGCCCTCAGGCGTCGTAAACTGTGACCGTGGGGCCGCGGCCGCAGGCGGTCCGCCAGGAGGGGTGAGGTGCGCGAATTCGTCTGGGATCAGCTGTTGAGTGTCGAGGTCGAGGAGATCGATGCCGATCACCGACGGCTGATCGACCTGTTCAACCTGCTGGCCCGCGCCGTGAGCGAGCGCCGGGAGCCGGCCTACGTCGCGGCGCTGCTCGAGGAGCTGATCGTCTCGACCGAGGCGCACTTCCGGCACGAGGAGCGCCTGATGATCGGTCACGGCTACCTCGAGCGCGACGCCCACGCGGCCGAGCACCGCGAGCTGATCGACGCGGTGCGCGCGATGCAGAAGACGTTCCTCGCCTCGGGCCGGGGCCTGGAGCAGAAGGGGCTGGACTACCTCGAGCACTGGCTGACCGAGCACATCCTGGTCGCCGACATGCGGCTAGGAACCTTCCTCGCAGGGGTGCTCTAGCCTCCCGCCCGGATCCCTGGCGTCCGTCTCAGCCGTAGCGCGGCAGCACGTAGGCGAGCGCGAGCGGGATCGCGACCACCGCGAACAGGTTGCCGACGATCACGATCGACGCCACCTTCGACGGCTCCTGGCGGTACTTCTCGGCGAGCATGAAATTCAGCACCGCCGGCGGCAGCGCGCCGAACAGCACCAGCACGCCGGCGTACATGCCCTGCAGCCCGAACAGCGGGATGCACACCAGTGCCAGAGCGATGCCGATCACCGGCGCGGCGATCGCCGCGAACAGGCCGATGCGCCATTCGCCGAGGTCGGCGGTCGACAGCCGCACGCCGAGCGAGAAGAGCATCAGAGGGATGGAGATCTGGCCGAGCATCTCGATCGGCAGCGCCAGCGTCGGGTCGAGCCGGGTGCCGGTGAAGCTGAAGGCGAGGCCGGCGATGGCGGCGAGCACGATCGGCTGGCGGAACACGGCGATGATCTTCGCGCGGTGGTCGAGCATCCAGATGCCGACCGTGAAGTGCAGCATGTTCTCGACCAGGAACACCACCAGCGCAGCCGGAAGCGCCGCCTCGCCGAAAGCGAGCACGGTCAGCGGCAGGCCCATGTTGCCCGAGTTGCAGAACATCATCGGCGGCACGAAGGTCTTGGCCTGGTAGCCAGCGGCGCGGCCGAGGGGCCAGGCGACCAGCCCGGAGAACATCACCACCGCGGTCGCGGCGAGCGTCAGCGGCACGTAGGTGCCGAGGTCGAAGGCCCGGTCGGAGAGTGCCGAGAAGATCAGCGCAGGGACGAAGATCTCGAGGTTCAGCCGGTTGGCGACGTCCATCTCCGGCTTGTGCCGGCGGCCGTAGAGGTAGCCGACGCCGCCGATGGCGAGCAGCGGGAAGATGACCTCGAGGATGCGCAGCGCGAGCATCGAGGTTACATGCGCTCCATGACCTCGATGCCGAGCAGGTCGAGCCCGGTCGCCAGCGTGCGGGCGACACCGTCGCACAGGCGCAGGCGGCTCGCGCGCAGCACGTCGTCGTCGGCCTTGAGCACCGGGCACGCCTCGTAGAAGGCCATGTAGAGGCTGGCGAGTTCGTAGAGGTAGCCGCAGAGCTGGTGCGGGTAGGCGTCGCGCGCCACCTGCTCGAGCACCTCGCCGAAGCGCAACAGGTGCAGTGCCAGCGCCTTCTCCTGCGGTGCCTCGACCGTGACCGGCATGTCGAGCGTGGCCGGGTCGACGCCGGCCTTGCGCAGGATGCTGCGGATGCGCGAGTAGGCGTACTGCAGGTAGGGGGCGGTGTTGCCCTCGAAGCTGAGCATGGCGTCCCAGCTGAAGACGTAGTCGGTGGTGCGCGTCTTGCTGAGGTCGGCGTACTTGACCGCGCCGATGCCCACCTTGCGCGCGACCACGCTGCGCTCGTCGGTCGGCAGGTCCGGATCCTTCTCGGCGACCAGCTGGCCGGCGCGCGTGACCGCTTCGTCGAGCAGCTCGGCGAGCTTGACGGTGCCCCCGGCGCGGGTTCTGAACGGCTTGCCGTCCTCGCCCATCATGGTGCCGAAGGGGTGGTGCTCGAGGCTGGTCGCGTCGTCGCAGAATCCGGCGTGGCGGCCGACCGCGAACACCTGCTGCATGTGCAGCGACTGCCGCGCGTCGATGAAGTAGAGGATGCGGTCGGCGCCGAGCTCGCCGCAGCGGCGGCGCAGCGCGGCGAGGTCGGTGGTGGCGTAGAGGTAGCCGCCACCCGATTTCTGCACGATCACCGCCTGCGGCTTGCCCTCCTTGTCGGCGAGCTCTTCGAGGAACACCACCTGCGCACCCTGGTCCTCGACCGCGAGGCCCTGCTGCTGGAGGTCGGCGATGATCCCCGGCAGGGCGTCGTTGTAGGCGCTCTCGGCGTGGATGTCGGCGCGCGTCAGCGTGACGTTCAAGCGGTCGTAGATCGCCTCGCTATGGCGGATCGAGATTTCGATGAACTCGTTCCAGAGGGTCAGGCAGCGCGCGTCCCCGGACTGCAGCTTGACGACGTACTCGCGTGCGCGGTCGGCGAAGCCGGGCTCGTCGTCGAAGCGCGCCTTCGCCTCGCGGTAGAAGGTCTCGAGGTCGGCCAGCGCCGTCTCGGCGGCGGTCTCGGCCTCGCGGTCCTCGAGGTGGGCGATCAGCATGCCGAACTGGGTGCCCCAGTCGCCGACGTGGTTCTGGCGGATCACGCGGTGGCCGAGGTGTTCCAGGAGCCTAGCCAGCGCGTCGCCGATGATGGTCGAGCGCAGGTGGCCAACGTGCATCTCCTTGGCCAGGTTGGGCGAGGAGTAATCGACGACGACGGTCTGTGGCGGTTCGGCCGGGACGATGCCGAGGTCGGGGGCGTCGATCACCTCGGTCAGGCGTTCGCCGAGCCAGGTTGGCGCGAGGTGGATGTTGATGAAGCCGGGTCCGGCGATCTCCACCTTCTCGACCGCGTCGCCGAGCTCGAGTGCGGCGACCGTCGCTTCGGCCAGCGCGCGCGGGTTGGTGCGCAGCTTCTTGGCCGCGCCCATCGCGCCGTTGGCCTGGTAGTCGCCGAACTGCGGCTTGGTGGACTGGGTCACCAGCGGCGGCGCGTCGTCGGGCGCGCCGGCGGCGGTCATCGCCGCCTGCAGGCGTGCGGTCAGGAAGTCGCGGATGTTCATATGGTGGCGTGGCGTCGGCCGGCGTGGGCTGTGCGAGCGCGGCATTCTACCGCATGGGGTGTGGTGGCATGGCCGATACGGCTCGCGACAGTCGACGCGGCTGCAGCTGTGGATCGGGCTTTAGCCCGACATGGTCCCGCGTCGGGCTGAAGCCTGACCCACAGGAGCTACGGCCACAGTTTCAAGTCCTATCCCGGGTACGTAGCGCCGCCCACGCCAACGCCAACCAGCCGAGCATGAACGACATGCCGCCGAACGGCGTGAGCCAGCCAAGGCCGCGCACCCCGGTGAGCACCAGCAGGTAGAGGCTGCCGCTGAACAGCAGTGTCCCGGCCAGCAGCAGCCCGCCGGCGACGCGCACCGCGGGCCCCGGCCAGCGTCCGGCGAGAAGCCCGACCAGTACCAGGCCGATGGCATGCAACGCGTGGTAGTCGACCGCCTTACCCCAGGTCACCGCGGCATCGTCGGGCAGCCCGTGGGCACCGTAGGCGCCGAGCGCCACGCTGGCCGCGGCACTCAGCGCGCCGAGGGCAACGAACAGGCGCTCGGCGCTCAAGGCGCCAGTCCGGCGGCCTGCCTGAGGTCGTCGGCGCGCAGCGTGTGGGCGTTGGCAAAGCCACCGACGTAGCGGGCCCGCGCGATGCTGAAACGAAACAGCGTGAAGTCGGTGAACTCGAACCACTGGTTCGCGGCGGGGAAGCGCGCAAGATAGCGCTCGCGCGCCGCCGTCCACTCCGGGGCTTCCCGGTCGAACGGCGACGCCTCGCCCTCGAGCGTGACGCGTGCCAGGGTCTGTGGATCCTCACGACCGTCGTCGATCTCGCTGAGCGACAGTGCGGCACCCGGGTCGGTGAGCAGGTGACGGGTGTGGGCGGCCAGGCGGCTGAGGTGCAACTGGCCACCGGTGAGGTCGGGATCGGGATCCCAGGCGACCTGGGTGGCCAGCGGGCCGTGCGCGCCGACCGTGGCCAGTGCCGCCCAGCGCGTATCGCGCAGCAACCGCGCCACCGCGTGCAGAACCTCTTGCTGCATGCTCCCTCCAGGGATGAAGCGGGCATCCATTCTAGCCGGTTGCGCAGGACTATCGCCCGGCATAGTCTGCGGGCATCGGGACACGGCGGAGGCGGGGCAGGCAGCGATGACAGATCGTGACGACGGTGCGCAGGCGGTGCCGGGCCGCAGCTGCCCGCCGGGCTACGGCTACCGTGCGGCCGACCTGGCCGGGGCGCCCGAGCTGATCGCCGACACCCTCTACGTGATCGGTGGGCTCTACGGCAACCTGCAGGCGCTCGACGCCATCGAGGCGATGGCCGCGCGCGAGTCGGGGCCGGTCACGCTGGTCTTCAACGGCGATTTTCACTGGTTCGACGTCGACCCTGTGGCGTTCGCGCGCATCGAGGCGGTCGTCGGCGACCACCATGCGTTGCGCGGCAACGTTGAGACCGAGCTGGCCAGCGGACCGGGCGAGGCCGGTTGCGGCTGCGCCTACCCGGAGTGGGTTGGCGACGACGAGGTGTCGCGCTCGAACGCCATCATCGAGCGGCTTGCCGAGACCGCGGCCGGTCTGCCCGGGGTGCGCGAACGCCTCGCCGCGCTGCCGATGCTGCTGCGTGGTCGGGTGGGCGATTTGCCGCTGGCGATCGTGCACGGCGACGCCGAGTCGCTGGCCGGCTGGGGCTTCTCCCAGGAACAGGTCGACGACCCGCTGCAGCAGCAGAAGATCCGCAAGTGGTTCGCCGCGGCCCAGGTCGACCTGTTCGCCAGCAGCCACACCTGCCTGCCGGTCGCGCTATGCCTCGACGAGGGCGACAGCCACCGCGCCCTGATCAATAACGGCGCGGCCGGGATGCCGAACTTCAGCGGCGACCTGCGCGGCGTGATCACCCGGGTCGGGGTCACACCGTCACCCGAACCGTCGCTGTACGGCACGCGTATCGGCGAGGTGCAGGTCGACGCGTTGCCGGTCGCCTACGACGTGGCCGCGTGGAATCGCGACTTCGTCGCCAGCTGGCCACCCGGTTCCCCTGCCCACGCCAGCTACTTCGGGCGCCTGACGCGCGGACCCGACTACCGCCTCGATGCGGCGGTGCGCCACGGTGTCGACCAGAAGCAGAAGTGCTGGTACAGCCACCTTTCGGCACGGGTGCGCAACCCGGCCTGATCGCCTGGCGCGGGTAGCGGCGGTCTCAGTCGCCGACCGGCGTGGTCAGGGCACGCAGCTCGCGCAGCGCCACCGAGAGCATCGTGAAGTCCGGGGTGGCCCCGGAGCGCAACTCGCCGAGCAGGTGCTGCAGGCGTGCCAGCCGCGCCCCGTTCTCCTCGACCCAGCCGTCGACGCGCGCGGCGGTCTTGCCGCGCGGCCGGGTGGCGAGCACGTCGGCGGTGAGCAGGCGATGCTGCGCCATCAGGTCGTCGCGCAGCGCGGCGCGCGCCAGCGACTGCCAGTTGTTGTCGCGCGGCAGGGCGTTGATGCGCTCCATCAGCCAGTGCAAACCGAGCGGGTAGGCGAGGGCGAAATGCACGCCTGCCGTGGTCGCGAGGTCGGCCTCGCCGCTGTTCGCTACCTCGACGATGTCGAGTCCGGCAACCAGCGTTGACAGGTTGGCGACGTGGCGTGCCAGGTCGTCATCGACGCCACCGCGCTTGAGCTTCTCGGCGCGCCGCCGGGTCTTGTCGCTGACCTCCCTGCCGACCAGCTTGCCGAGCTTCTCCGCGAGTTCGGCAAGGCCCGCGGAGAAGTCGCCGACGGTCGCCTCGATCGGCAGTGGCCGTGGACGCTGGCGCAGCAGCCAGCGGATCGCGCGCTCGCCGAGCTTGCGCACCTCGAGCAGCATCTCGACCTGCATCGCCGCAGGTGCCCTGTTGTCCAGAGCCTCGATTGCGGCGGTGATGTTCGCGAGGCCGTAGATCTTCCCCGCGACCATCCAGGCGCGCACCAGGTCGGCAGCACTCGCCCCGGTCTCACCGGCGAGGCGGTAGACGAAGGTCAGGCCGGCGTGGTTGACCAGGGTGTTCGCCACCTGGGTGGCGATGATCTCCCGGCGCAGCTGATGCTCGCGCATCGCCGCGACGAACTTCTCGCGCAGCGGGGTTGGAAAGTAGTCCACCAGCATGGTGTCGAGCGCCGGGTCATCCGGCAGGTCGCTGGCGAGCAGGGCCTCGAACAGGTCGATCTTGACGTAGGCGAGCAGCACCGCGAGCTCGGGCCGTGTCAGGCCGAGGCCCGCCGTGCGGCGCTCGTCAATGGTCTCGTCGTCGGGCAGGGCTTCGATGGCTCGATCCAGGGAGCCGGCCTTCTCCATCTCGCGCATCAGCCGCACGTGCACGTGGAACATGCCGGCGGCCTGCGTCTCGGCGACGGTCAGTGCCTGGGTCTGCAGGTAGTTGTTGCGCAGGACCAGCGTCGCGACCTCGTCGGTCATCTGCTCGAGCAGCTTGTCGCGCTGCTTGCCGGTCATGTCGCCGGCCACGACCACCCTGTTGAGCAGGATCTTGATGTTGACCTCGTGGTCGGAACAGTCGACGCCGCCGGAGTTGTCGATGGCGTCGCTGTTGACCTTGCCTCCGGCCAGCGCGTACTCGATGCGCCCGCGCTGGGTCAGTCCGAGGTTGCCGCCCTCGCCGACGACGCGGCAGCGCAGCTCTTGGGCGTCGACGCGCAGGACGTCGCTGGCGCGGTCGCCGACATCGGCGTGACTCTCGCTGTTCGCCTTGACGTAGGTGCCGATGCCGCCGTTCCACAGCAGGTCGACCGGCGCGCGCAGGATCGCGCGGATCAGCTCGTTGGGCGTGAAGCGCGTCTGCTGGACGCCGAGCGCGGCCTGCGCCTCGGCCGACAGCTCGATCTGCTTGACGTTGCGCGGCCAGACGCCGCCGCCAGGCGACATGGTGTCGCGGTCGTAGTCGTCCCAGCTCGAGCGCGGCAGCGCGAAGAGTCGTGCGCGTTCGGCGTGGCTGCGTTCGGCGTTCGGGTTCGGGTCGATGAAGATGTGGCGGTGGTCGAACGCGGCGACCAGCCGGGTGTGTTCCGAGAGCAGCATGCCGTTGCCGAACACGTCGCCCGACATGTCGCCGACGCCGACCGCGGTGAAATCCTCGGCCTGGCAGTCGACGCCGAGCTCGCGGAAATGGCGCTTGACCGATTCCCAGCCGCCACGCGCGGTGATGCCCATTTTCTTGTGGTCGTAGCCGGCACTGCCGCCGGAGGCGAAGGCGTCGCCGAGCCAGAAGCCAAACTCGTCCGAGACGCCGTTGGCGATATCGGAGAAGGTCGCGGTGCCCTTGTCCGCGGCGACTACCAGGTAAGGGTCGTCACTGTCGTGGCGTACCACGTCCTTGGGCGGCACGACGGTGCCATCCACCAGGTTGTCGGTCAGGTCGAGCAGGCCGCGGATGAAGGTCTTGTAGCTGTCGACGACCTCGGTCTGCATCGCCTCGCGGTCGGCGCCGAAAGGCAGCGCCTTGCAGACGAAGCCGCCCTTGGAGCCGACCGGCACGATGACGGCGTTCTTGACCATCTGCGCCTTGACCAGGCCGAGGATCTCGGTGCGGAAGTCCTCGCGCCGGTCCGACCAGCGCAGGCCGCCACGCGCCACCGGGCCGCCGCGCAGGTGCACGCCCTCGACGCGGGGGCCGTAGACGAAGATCTCGAACTTCGGGCGCGGCTCCGGCATGTCGGGAACCGACTCGGGATTGAGCTTGAACGCCACGTACGGCTTGGGCCCTCCGGACGCGTCGCGCTGGTAGTAGTTGGTGCGGAGCGTGGCGTGTATGGCATGGAAAAAGCTTCTCAGGATGCGGTCCTCGTCGAGGTTGGCCACCTCGTCGAGGGTGAACTCGATTACCTCATCCAGCTCCGCGCACTTTTTCAGGCTCTCTTGTGCCTGATCCGGGTCGAAACGCGCACTGAACAGTTCGACGAGCAGCTTGGATATGTGCGGGTTGGCATCCAGCGCGCGCTCCATGTATTCCTGGCTGAAGGTCGCGCGCACCTGGCGCAGGTATTTGCAGTAGGCGCGCAGGATCACGATCTCGCGCCAGTGGAGGCGCGCACTGAGCACCAGGCGGTTGAAGCCGTCGTTCTCGGCGTCGCCGCGCCAGACGCGGGCGAACGTCTCCTGGAACTTGTCGGCGACCTGCTCGAACTCGAGGTTCTCCTCGGTGTGCTCGAGCGTGAAGTCCTGGATGTGGACCGCGTGATGCTCGCGCGGCTCGATCTCGCAGGGGTGCTCGTCGAGCACCCGCAGGCCCATGTTCTCGAGCATCGGCAGCGTGGTCGAGAGCGCCATCGGTTGCAGGTGGAAGACCTTGAAGCGCAGCTGTCCCGGCGGCAGGTCGGGCGGCTGGTAGAGGGTCATCGCCATGTCGTCGTGCGCGAGCTGCTCCATCTTGACGATGTCGAAGCGCGCCACGCGTGGTGAGTAGGTTTCGCAGTAGTCGGCGCGGAAGGCGTCGCCGTAGCGGTTGAACAGGCGGATGCCTTTTTCCTCGCCGAGCTGTTCGAGCAGCACCTCCTGCAGTTCGTCGCGCCAGCCGCGGGTGGTCGCGGTCAGGCGCTTCTCGATCGCTGCGATGTCGTGGCTGGCCGGCGCTTCGGCACCGAGCGAGACGATGAAGTGGATGCGCGCGAGGATCGACTCGGAGATCTCGACGCGGAAATCACTGACGCTGCCGCCCAACGCCTCTTCGAGCACCGTGGTGATCTTGACCCGCACGGCGGTGGTGAACCGCTCGCGCGGGACGAACACCAGACAGGAGTAGAAGCGGCCGAACGGGTCGCGGCGCATGAGCAGGCGCACCCGCTGCCGCTCCTGCAGCTGCAGGATACCGACGGCGATCTCGAACAGGTCCGGCTCGTCGATCTGGAACAGCTCGTCGCGTGGGAAATTCTCGAGGATGTTCAGCAGTGCGCGCGCGGCGTGGCTGCCCTTCGGGTAGCCGGCGCGGGCAACCACGTTGGCCACCTTGCGTCGCAGCAGCGGGATCTCGCGGGTGTTGCGGTTGTAGGCGGCCGCCGAGTAGAGGCCGAGGAAACGGTGCTCACCGCACACCTGTCCGTCGGCGTCGAAGCGCTTGATGCCGAGGTACTCCATCGGCGCATTGCGGTGCACCGTCGCGCGGCGGCTGGTCTTGTTGACGATCAGCAGGCGCGGTGCCAGCGCCAGCTCGCGCCCGGCCGCGTCGAGCTGATTGAAGACGCTGGTCTCGCTCTCGACGTTGGCCAGGGTGCCGAGGCCGGTCTCGGGCCTTGGTTCGAGACGGGTGCGCTCGGCGACCAGTTCGTACTCGCGGTAGCCGATGTAGGTGAAGTGCTCCTCGGCGATCCAGCGCAGGAATGCGAGATCCTCGGCCAGTTCGTCCGGGTCGACCGGGGGTGGGGTCTTCTCGCAGGCCTCGACGATCTCGAGCATGCGGTCGCGCATCGGCAGCCAGTCGGTGACGGTGCGCCGCACCTGGCCGAGCACGTCGAGGATCTCGTCGCGCAGGGCATCGAGCACCTTGGGCTCGGTCTGGCGGTCGACCTCGAAGTGCATCACCGCCTCGTCGTGCTCGGTGCCGCCGCCGGGCTCGGGGACACCGGCCGCGGTGACGCGGTCCTTGGCATCGCGCTCGATACGGTAGACCGGGTGGACGATCAGGTGGCAGGTCAGCCCGTGGCGAATGATCGCCATGCGCACCGAGTCGACCAGGAACGGCATGTCGTCGCAGGCGAGGTCGATGATGGTGTGGGTCGACTGCCAGCCGTGCTGCTCGACCTGCGGGTTGTAGATGTGCAGCTTCGGCGTGCCGCGCTGGCGTCGGCGCAGCAGGTTGAAGTGGGCCAGCGCCGCACCGTACAGGTTGGCGGGATCGCGCTCGGCGAGGTCGGCGGTCGAGGTGCCCGCGTAGTAGTGGCTGACGAAGTCGCAGAGCAGTTGGCGTTCGTCTTCGGCGACCTGCTCGTTGACCAGCTCGAGCAGGCGCTCGATGACCCGCTGGTGCTGCTGCATGAGGCTCTCGGGCATGGCGATGACCTGGGTGGAGGCGCGGGTGCCAAATGCGATAAGCCTAGTCGCCCCCCCGGGCACCCGCCAGCAGCCCCGGCTGTTATCATCGCCGCCTTACCCCACGATGGAGCGGCCGATGCAGTCAGAAAACCCTAAGGTACTCATGCGTACCTCGCACGGTGAGATCACCCTCGAGCTCGACGCCGCCAGCGCGCCGGTCACGGTCGAGAATTTCCTCGGCTACGTGCGCGACGGCTTCTACGACGGCACCATCTTCCACCGGGTGATCGACGGGTTCATGATTCAGGGCGGTGGCTTCACCCCCGACATGCAGCAGAAGCCGACCGGTGCGCCGATCGAGAACGAGGCCGGCAACGGCCTGCGCAACGAGCGTGGCACCGTCGCCATGGCGCGCACCCAGGTGGTCAACAGCGCCACCGCGCAGTTCTTCATCAACCTGGTCGACAACGAGTTCCTGAACCACCGCGACACCTCGCCGATGGGCTTCGGTTACGCGGTGTTCGGCAAGGTCGTGGAGGGCATGGAAACGGTCGACGCGATCCGCGCCGTCGCCACCGGCAACGTCGCCGGTCACGGCGACGTGCCGACCTCGCCGGTCACCATCGAGTCGGCGACGGTCGCCTAGGCGCGATCGCTCCAGGGATACCCGGGGTCGGAGTCGGTCTCACCGACTCTGACCCCATGCCGTGGAATCAGGCCGCACCCTGCAGTGCTTCGTGCAGGGCGTGAAACTCCCCGGTCAGCTTGTGGCGTCGGTCGAAGTAGACCATCGGCCGGGCCTGCTCGTGCGACTCCCTGATCCGCACCGAGCTCGACAGGAACGCGTCGAGCACCGGCAGCCCCTCGTCGCGCAACTGGTCGACCAGTTGGCGCGGCAGCCGCGCCCGTGACTGGAACTGGTTGACCACGATGCCCTCGACCTCGAGCGCGTCGTTGTGGTCGGCACGGATTTCGGCGACCGAGTCGAGCAGTGCGTAGAGCGCCTGGCGCGAGAAGTCGTCGCAGTCGAACGGAATCAGGCAGCGCTCGGCCGCGATCAGCGCTGAGCGGGTGTAGAAGTTCAGTGCCGGCGGGGTGTCGATCCAGATCGCGTCGTAGCCGTCCAGCGCGGCGAGCGCCTCGCGCAGCTTGAACATCTTGTAGCGCGACTCGAGCTTGACCGCGAGGTCGTCGAGTTCCGGCGCCGAAGCGAGCAGGTCGAGGTTGTCGAACGGCGTCGCCTCGACGTAGTCGGCCAGCGTGTGGCGCGTGAAGCTGAAGCCGAGCAGGTCGCCGTAGAAGCCGGCCATGCCGCCGGCGGTCATGCTGTCGTCCTCGCGGTCGCGCAGGTAGCGGGTTGCGTTGGCCTGCGGATCGAGGTCGATGACCAGGGTGCGCAGCCCCTGGCTGGCGCCGATCGCCGCCATGTTGCAGGTGATGGTCGACTTGCCGACGCCGCCCTTCTGGTTGAATACCACGCGCGTGATCATGCACTCCTCCGTCGCTGGCGGCCGCCGTGGCCGCGCGGTTGAATCGGGAAAGGGCGGAAGGTTAGTGCCTCGCGCGCCGCTTGGCCACTGCCGCCACGCGGCCGAGCCTGGCCGGCGACGATGACGCCCTAGTGGCGGGTGACGTCCGGCCCGTTCTCGGATGGGCCGGCGCAGGGGCCGGACTGATGGTGGTAGAGCTGCAGGCCGCCGGCCTCGGTACGGAACAGGTTGGTCGCGGCGAGCAGCTGGCCGCCGACCTGCTCGTAGCAGATCACCATGCCACCCTCGGCGTTCGGCCAGGCACGCGGCTCGCGGCAGGTGACGGTCAGCGTGGCGCCGGCGGTGAAGATTCTGCGCCAGCTTTCGAGTACCGCGTCGCGACCGACCAGCACCGGCCAGCCGGGGTGCAGGCAGGCGACCCCGTCACCATGCGCCCATAGCCGGCCCATCCCGGCTTCGTCACCGGCGTTGAATGCGGCATAGAAAGCGGCGTTGGCCGCGAGCAGCTCGGCCGCGTTGGCCACCCGCGCTCAGCTCCAGACGCTGGATGGCGGGGTGTAGCTGTCGAGCACGCGCACGTAATTGGCACGTTCGAACGCGGCCGGGTCCCGGCTCTTCTGCTGGCTGACGCTGCCGATCAGCTGGCGCAACGAGTCGTATTCACGCTCCTCGAGCCAGCGCACCAGGCTCTCGAGGGTGTCGCTCAGCCGCCCGGGGCCATGCTGCAGGAGTGCGCTGCACATCTGTGCGACGTCGGCGCCGGCGAGCAGCACCTTGAGCACCTCCTGCGGTCCGTGCACGCCGCCGGTCGCGGCCAGCGACAGGTCGACACGGCCGTGCAGCAGGGCGATCCAGCGTGTGCGCAGGCGCAGCTCCTCGGGTGTCGACAGCTGCAGGCTCGGCACCACCTCGAGGGTCTCGAGATCGATGTCCGGCTGGTAGAAGCGGTTGAACAGCACCAGGCCGTCGGCCCCGGCCGTGGCAAGGCGCTGGGCGAGCGCGGCCAGGGAGCTGAACTGCGGCGAGATCTTCATCGCCACCGGGATGGTCACCGACTTGCGCAACTCACTGAGCAGCTCGACGTAGTTGTCCTCGACCTCGGCACCGCTGCGTCCCGTGTCGGCGGCGATGAAATAGGCGTTGAGCTCGAGTGCATCGGCGCCGGCCTCCTGCAGCTGGCGTCCGTGCTCGACCCAGCCGCCGGTCGAGATGCCGTTGAGGCTGGCGATCACCGGCACCTCCAGCGTCTGCTTGAGCTTATGCAGCTGCTCGAGGTAGTCGTCGAGGCCGGTGTGGTAGCCGCCGGGCACCTGCAGCGCCGAGGTCGCCTCCGGGTTGCCGGTGTCGCGGCCGTGCATGAAGAAGTCGAGGGCCTCCTGCTCGTTGAGGAGCTCCTCCTCGAACAGCGAGTACATGACGATCGCCGACATGCCGGCGTCCTCGAGACGCCGCGCGCTGTCGAGCGAGCGCGACAGCGGCGAGGCCGAGGCGACCAGCGGGTTCTTCAGTTCCAGGCCCATGTAGGTCGTGCTGAGGTCCATTGCCGTCTCCTTCGCGCCGTCAGTCGGCGCTCTCCGCGTCGTCCGCATCGCTTTCCGGGTAGCTGATCCCGGCCAGCTGTTGGTAGTGGAAGTAGCGGTCGTGGTTGCGCTTCTCCGAGATGTGCAGCAGCTTCTGAGCCTTCGCCGAGTCGGTGCGGAACAGCATGCTGAAGCGGGTCTCGGTGGACAGGAAGTCCTTGTACGGGACCGACGGCTGCTTCGAGTCGAGTTGCAGCGGGTTCTTGTTCTCGGTCAGCCGACGCGGATCGTAGCGCAGCAGGTTCCAGTGGCCGCTGTCGACCGCCAGGTTCTGCTGGCGCAGGTTCTGCGACAGGTGCACGCCGTGCTCGATGCATGGCGCGTAGGCGATGATCAGCGACGGCCCGTCGTAGCTGTCGGCCTCGAGGAACGCCTTGAGGGTGTGCGTGTCCTTGGCGCCGAACGCCACCTGGGCGACGTAGACGTGGCCGTAGCTCATCGCGATCTGCACCACGTCCTTCTTGCCCAGTTCCTTGCCGCCCATGGCGAACTTGGCCACCGCGCCGGTCGGTGTCGCCTTGCTCGCCTGGCCGCCGGTGTTGGAGTAGACCTCGGTGTCGAGGATCAGGATGTTGAC
>JAACFL010000179.1 GCA_009937385.1 Gammaproteobacteria bacterium
GGCTCGCCGCGCAGCGCCTGACCCAGGCGTCCAAGCCAGGAGCGCGGGGCCGAAGCGTCGCTGGACCGCTCGTCGTTCATGCGAAAACGTCAATCATGGTAGGGATTTGGGTAGCCTAATTGGGCGAGCAAGTCGATTTCAAGCCGCTCCATCGCGGCCGCCTCGCGCGGTGTCTGGTGATCGTGACCGGCCAGGTGCAGCAGGCCGTGGACCACCATGTGCGCCCAGTGCGCGGCGGGCGGCTTGTCCTGCGCGATGGCTTCACGCTCGACCACCGGCGCGCAGATGACGACGTCGCCAAGCTGCGGCTCGGGCACGCCGGGCGGTGTCTCGAGCGGGAACGAGAGCACGTTGGTCGGAGCCCGCTTTCCACGCCATGTGCGGTTCAGCCCGGCCCCCTCCTCGGCATCGACCACGCGCAGCGTCACCGCGCCCTCGCGACCGGTCCTGGCCAGCACCGCCAGCGCCCAGCGGCGCAGCGTGGCCGGCGCCGGTCGCCCGGCGCGGGCGGTCGCGAACTGGATGGCGACGGGTCCGGCAGGGGCACCGCTCATCGCCGCTCGGCATCGGCGTCGATGGCCTGCTCGTGGGCATCGTAGGCGGCGACGATACGCTGCACCAGCGGGTGGCGAACCACGTCGCGCGCCGAGAAGAAGGTGAAGCTGATCCCTTCCACGTCGCGCAGCACCTCGCTGACCTGGCGCAGCCCGGAGGGCTGGCCACGCGGCAGGTCGACCTGGGTGATGTCGCCGGTGATCACCGCGGTCGAACCGAAGCCGATGCGCGTCAGGAACATCTTCATCTGCTCGACGGTGGTGTTCTGCGCCTCGTCGAGGATCACGAACGAGTCGTTGAGCGTGCGCCCACGCATGTAGGCGAGCGGCGCGAGCTCGATGACGCGGCGGTCGATCAGCTTGGCCACCCGGTCGAAGCCGAGCATTTCGTAGAGGGCGTCGTAGAGCGGGCGCAGGTAGGGGTCGATCTTCTGCGCCAGGTCGCCGGGCAGGAAGCCGAGCCGCTCGCCGGCCTCGACCGCCGGGCGCACCAGCACCAATCGGCGCACGCGCTCGGTGAGCAGCGCGTCGACCGCGCAGGCCACCGCGAGGTAGGTCTTGCCGGTGCCGGCCGGGCCGATGCCGAAGTTGACGTCGTGCGCGAGAATGCTGCGCAGGTAGTGGCGCTGGCTAGGGCCCCGGGCACGGATGCGCAGGTGGCGGGTGCGGATCTCCAGCTCCTCGACCGGCTCACTCGTCGACACCTCGTCATCGATCAGTTCTTCGATTCCCGACTGCTGCAGGTGCAGGTGCACCCGCGAGCGGGACAGCTGCTCGTTGCCGGTGGCGGCGTAGAGCTGCTCGATGACCCGGGTCGCGGCGAGCACCGCATCGTCCTCGCCGAGGATGCGGAAGAGGTTGCCGCGGTTGTTGATCTCGACTCCGAGACGCCGCTCGAGCATGCGCAGGTGCTCATCGACCGGACCGCACAGGTTGGCCAGGCGTGTGTTGTCGTCCGGCTCGAGGGCCAGTTCGGCGGCGTGGGGGTGGTCGCCCAAGGCGCCTCAGCCCACGGCGGCGACGCGCAGCGTCGGTCGCACCGGCTCTCCGCGCAGCGAGTGCGGGCGGGCCTCGGTGATACGCACATCGACGAAGCGTCCGAGCAGGTCACGCGGCGCCGGGAAGTTGACCACTAGGTTGTTCTCGCTGCGCCCAGCCAGTTCGCTGGCATCGTGACGCGCGGGACGTTCGGCGAGCACCCGCTGGGTGGTGCCGACCAGGCCGTGCGCGATCGCCTGGGCCGACGCGGTCAGGCGCGCCTGCAGCTCCGCGAGCCGTGCCTTCTTGACCTCGAGCGGCACGTCGTCGGGCACGGTGGCCGCCGGGGTGCCGGGGCGCGCGCTGAACATGAAGCTGAACGAGACGTCGAAACCGACCGCGTCGACCAGGTCAAGGGTCGCCTGGAAGTCGGCGTCGCTCTCGCCGGGGAAGCCGACGATGAAATCGGACGACAGCGTCAGGCCAGGGCGCACCGCGCGCAGCCGCTCGACCTTCTCTAGGTAGTCTGCCGCGGTGTAGCCACGGCGCATCAGCTTCAGCACCCGGTCGGAGCCGCTCTGCACCGGCAGGTGCAGGTGCCCGACCAGCTGCGGGATCTCGGCGTAGCGCGCGATCAGGCTGCGGCTCATCGCCTGTGGATGCGAGGTCAGGTAGCGCAGCCGCTCGACGCCCGGCACCCGCGCCACTTCGGCGAGCAGTGCGCCGAGGTCGGCGATGCCGCCCTGAGCGTCACGGCCGCGGTAGGTGTCGACGTTCTGGCCGAGCAGCGTCACCTCGCGAACGCCCTGAACGGTCAGCGCGGTGACCTCGGCGACGACGTCGGCGACCGGGCGGCTGACCGCCTTGCCGCGGGTCATGGGCACGATGCAGTAGGTGCAGGCGTTGCTGCAGCCTTCCATGACCGACACGTAGGCGGTCGGGCCGTCGGCACGCGGCTCCGGGAGGCAGTCGAACTTCTCGATCTCCGGGAACGAGACGTCGATGACCGGCTGCGGCGTAAGGCGCACCGCGTCGAGCATCTGCGGCAGGCGGTGCAGCGTCTGCGGGCCGAACACCAGGTCGACCCACGGCGCGCGCTCGCGCAGCGCCTCGCCCTCCTGGCTGGCGACGCAGCCGCCGACGCCGATCACCAGGCCCGGGCGCTCCGCCTTCCAGCCCTTCCAGCGGCCGAGCAGCGAGAAGACCTTCTCCTGGGCCTTCTCGCGGATCGAGCAGGTGTTGAGCAGCAGCACGTCGGCCGCCTCCGGGTCGTCGACCGGCGCGAGGCCGTGCGAGCGCGCGAGCACCGCACGGATCTTGTCCGTGTCGTACTCGTTCATCTGGCAACCGAAGGTCTTGACGTAGAGCTTGCCGGCCATGGGCGTCATGGGTGTGAAACAGGGGCCACGATTATACGCGCCCCGCCAGGACGATTCCTGTCACGAATCATGTGGATAACGAAGTCCGGCCGATTACGGGCCGCCAGCGGCTACAGCGTCAGCGCCTCGCCGGCCGGCAGCAGCGTGTGGCCCTGCTCCTCGGCGACCGCCGGCTGGGTCACCCTGCCCGCATGGACGTTCAGGCCGGCGCGCAGGTGGCGGTCGACCCGACAGGCGTCGCGCCAGCCGTGCTCGGCGATGGCCAGGATGAACGGCAACGTGGCGTGGTTCAGCGCGAAGGTCGAGGTGCGCGGCACCGCGCCCGGCATGTTGGCGACGCAGTAGTGGACCACGCCGTCGATGACGTAGGTCGGGTCGACGTGGGTGGTCGGTTTCGAGGTCTCGAAGCAGCCGCCCTGGTCGATCGAGACGTCGACCAGCACCGCGCCGTTGCGCATCTCGGACAACAATCCACGCGTCACCAGCTTGGGCGCCGAGGCGCCGGGGATCAGCACCGCGCCGATCACCAGGTCGGCGTTGAGGACCAGCTCCTCGATGGCGTCGAACGTCGCGTAGTGGGTCTTCAGGCGCGGGCCGAAGACGTCGTCGAGGTAGGTGATGCGCCTGAGCGACTTGTCGAGCACGACGACGTCGGCGCCCATGCCGAGCGCGAGGCGTGCGGCGTTGGTGCCGACCACGCCACCACCGATCACCACCACGCGCGCCGGTTCGACGCCGGGCACACCGCCGAGCAGCAGGCCACGCCCGCCGTTCATCGCCTCCAGCGCGTAGGCACCGACCTGCGGCGCCATGCGCCCGGCCACCTCGCTCATCGGCGCCAGCAGCGGCAGTCCGCCCTGGTCGTCGGTGATGGTCTCGTAGGCGATGGCCGTGCAGCCGCTGGCCAGCAGGCCGTCTGTCTGCTCGCGGTCCGGGGCGAGGTGCAGGTAGGTGAACAGCACCTGGCCGTCGCGCAGCATCGCGATCTCGGGCGGCTGCGGCTCCTTGACCTTGACCACCAGCTCGGCGCGGTTGAACACCTCGCCGGCACTGTCGACCACCTTCGCACCGGCGGCGAAGTAGTCCTCGTCGGCGCAGCCGATGCCGGCCCCGGCGCCGGTCTCGACCAGGATCTCGTGACCGTGGCGCGCGAGTTCGCGGACGCTGGCCGGCGTCAGGCCGACGCGGCCCTCGTTCTGCTTGGTCTCCTTCGGCACACCGATCAGCATCGTGTTCTCCTCCCGGTCAGCGCTCCATGGTCGGGCAAAGCGTAGCTCAGATGCCGCCCATGCAGAGGTATTTCATCTCGACGAACTCATCGATACCGTACTTCGAGCCCTCGCGACCCAGGCCTGACTCCTTGACCCCGCCAAACGGCGCCAGCTCGGTCGAGATGATGCCCTCGTTGACGCCGACCATGCCGTATTCGAGGGCCTCGGCGACCCGCCAGCAGCGGCCGATGTCGCGACTGTAGAAGTAGGCCGCGAGCCCGAATTCGGTGGCGTTGGCCATCGCCACCGCCTCGGCCTCATCGTGGAAACGGAACAGCGGGGCGACCGGGCCGAAGGTCTCCTCGCGCGCGACCTTCATCGACGTCGTCACGTCCGCGAGGATGGTCGGTTCGAAGAAGGTCCCGCCGAGTGCGTGGCGGCTGCCGCCGCACACCACCCGTGCACCCTGGCCGACGGCGTCGGCGATGTGCTCCTCGACCTTGGCCACCGCCGCGGCGTTGATCAGCGGTCCCTGCGAGACGCCCTCCTCGACCCCGGGTCCGACCTTGAGCGAGGCGACCGCCGCGGCGAGCTTGGCCGCGAACGCCTCGTAGACGCCGTCCTGGACCAGGATGCGGTTGGCGCAGACGCAGGTCTGGCCGGTGTTGCGGTACTTCGAGGCCATCGCCCCGGCGACCGCGGCGTCGAGGTCGGCGTCGTCGAAGACGATGAACGGCGCGTTGCC
>JAACFL010000025.1 GCA_009937385.1 Gammaproteobacteria bacterium
GAAGGCGAAATCGTAGTAGAAGCCGTTGTCGATTACCGGGCCGATGGTCACCTGGGCGGCCGGGAAGAGCTGCTTGACCGCCTGCGCCAGGAGGTGGGCACTGGTGTGTCGAATGATCTCCAGCCCCTCCTCGTCGCGCGCCGTGACGATCGCGAGCTCAGAGTCGACCTCGATCGTGTGGCTGGTATCGACCAGGCGGCCGTCGACGCGTCCGGCCAGCGCCGCCTTGGCCAGACCGGGGCCGATCGACGCGGCGACCTCGGCGACCGTCACCGGGGCTTCGAACTGGCGCTGGCTGCCGTCGGGAAGCGTAATCTGGGGCATCGTTGCGATCTTCTCGCGGGGCCGTGCACACGGCCCACAATCAGGAAAGGCACGGCCTCGCCGTGCCCGTTAAGGGATGCTGGCGGGCCCTCGTCCAACCACCCATCCGCTTGAAATTACAGGCGCGCGAGGGTAGCAGAGCCGATGGCCGGCAAGCAAATCACGGGCCGGGTCACCGAACCCGCGATGCCAAGAAAAAAAGGCCCCGAACATGTCGGGGCCTTTTCCGTCTGGTAGGCGCGAGTGGACTCGAACCACCGACCCCCACCATGTCAAGGTGGTGCTCTAACCAGCTGAGCTACGCGCCTGCAAGGCGGCGGAATTTAGCACAGCCGCAAACCGGCTCACAAGAGCTGTGCGCGGTATCGTGCATCTGAGCGAATACCCGCCAAGTCTGGTTTCAGCTGTGTGGAAATCCGCCACATAGGCCTCGACATGCAATGCCGTAGACCGTTCATCATCTGGGATGTCTGCCATCAGATTCAAACGCTTACGCATCCAGAACGGCAACGTCGCTTGTCCTCGACGTGGTTGGCATGGCTACTGCTTATCACCATGGCAGTGAGCTCGTGGCTCACGATCCTGACCTAACACCTATAGATGGAGGTTCCAAATGCGACTGATCGCAACTGCCGCCGCTGCCGCGGTAGCACTTTCCCTGACGACCGGCACCGCCTTCGCCAAGTGCGATGCGGGCGAGATCGTCATCAAGTTCAGCCACGTCACCAACACCGACAAGCACCCGAAGGGCATCGCCGCCTCGCTGCTCGAGAAGCGCGTCAATGAGGAGATGAACGGCAAGGCCTGCATGGAGGTCTTCCCGAACTCCCAGCTCTACAACGACAACACCGTCCTCGAGGCGATGCTGGCCGGCGACGTGCAGATGGCCGCACCGTCGCTGTCGAAGTTCGAGAAGTTCACCAAGAAATTCCGTCTTTTCGACCTGCCGTTCATGTTCAACGACATCAATGCCGTCGACAGCTTCCAGAACTCGGCCGATGGCCAGAAGCTGAAGGCGTCGATGAAGCGTCGTGGCCTCCTCGGCCTCGCCTTCTGGCACAACGGCATGAAGCAGATCTCGGCCAACAAGCCGCTGATCACGCCGGCCGACGCCAAGGGCCTGAAGTTCCGCGTGCAGGCCTCCGACGTGCTGGTCGCCCAGATGGCCGCGCTCGACGCCAACCCGCAGAAGATGGCCTTCTCCGAGGTCTACGGCGCGCTGCAGACGGGCGTCGTCGACGGTCAGGAGAACACCTGGTCGAACATCTACGGCAAGAAGTTCTTCGAGGTGCAGGACGGCGTGACCGAGTCCAACCACGGCATCATCGACTACCTGGTGGTCACCTCCACCAAGTGGTGGGACAGCCTGCCGGGCGACGTGCGCAGCCAGCTGCAGAAGATCATGGACGAGGTCACCGCGACCCGTAACGCCGAGTCGACCAAGGTCAACGAAGAGGCCAAGCAGGCGATCATTGCCGCCGGTGGCGTGGTCCGCCAGCTGAACGCCGATCAGCGCGCCAAGTGGGTCGAGACCATGAAGCCGGTCTGGGCCCAGTTCGAGGGCGACGTTGGCAAGGACCTCATCCAGGCCGCACAGTCGCACAACAAGTAGTAAGCTCCTAGGAGCCCTGTGCAGGGGCGCGGTCCGGGTCACCGGGCCGCGCCTCCCACTTACAACGATACGAAATCACGGTCCGGGAGGACGGGTCATGCACTACGAGCCGACGTCAGCACTTGGCCGCGTGGTCAACGAGATCGAGGAGACGATGATCGCCCTGATCCTCGGGGTCATGACGATCATCACCTTCGTCAACGTCATCGCACGCTACGTCTTCAACGACAACATCCTCTGGGCGCTGGAGACCACGGTCTTCCTGTTCGCCTGGCTGGTGTTGCTCGGCGCCTCCTACTGCGTCAAGACCCACAGCCACCTCGGCGTGGATGCGGTGATCAATATCGTCTCGACCAAGACGCGCAAGATCCTCGCCGGCATCTCGATCACCGCAACGCTCGCCTTCTGCGTGCTGCTGATGATCGGCGCCTGGAACTTCTGGGCGCCGTTCGCGGCCCTGCCGATGACCAACGGCGAAATCAACGACCAGGCGTGGTACGAGGTCGACGACATCCCGATGCTTGACTGGCTGCGCTTCATCGAGGCCTCTATGAACGAAGGCGAGGCCTACGAGAAACTGCCGCGCTTCATCCCCTACGCCGCCCTGCCGATCGGCATGGCGCTGCTGACCTTCCGCGTCCTCCAGGCCGCGTGGCACTTCGCCACCGGACGAATCGACACCATCATCGCCGGCCACGAGGCCGAGGAGATGGTCGAGGAAGCGACCCAACAGACGAAGCAGGAGGGCTGAGCCATGGATGTCGTCTTCCTGTTCGCGATGGTCATCGGTTTCCTGCTGATCGGCGTGCCGATCGCGGTCTCGCTGGGCCTGAGCTCGATCATCTTCCTGATGATCTTCTCGCACAGTTCGCTCGGCTCGATCGCGCAAACGCTGTTCAACGCCTTCGCAGGCCACTACACCCTGCTGGCGATCCCGTTCTTCATCCTCGCCTCGACCTTCATGTCGACCGGCGGCGTGGCCAAGCGCATCATCCGCTTCGCCATCGCCTGCGTCGGCCACCTGCAGGGTGGCCTGGCGATCGCAGGCGTGTTCGCCTGCATGCTGTTCGCAGCACTGTCTGGCTCCTCGCCGGCGACTGTGGTCGCGATCGGCACCATCGTCATCGCTGGCATGGTCAAGGTCGGCTATTCGAAGGATTTCGCCGCTGGCGTGATCTGCAACGCCGGCACCCTCGGCATCCTGATCCCGCCGTCGATCGTCATGGTGGTCTACGCCTCTGCGGTCGATGTGTCCGTGGGACGCATGTTCCTCGCCGGCGTGATCCCCGGGCTGCTCGCCGGCCTGATGCTGATGATCGGCATCTACGTCATCGCCAAGATGCGCAACATGCCGAAGGAGCCATGGGTCGGTTGGCGTGAGATTTTCAGCGCAGGCCGCGATGCAGGTTGGGGCCTGTTCCTGATCGTCATCATCCTCGGCGGCATCTACGGTGGCATCTTCACGCCAACCGAGGCGGCCGCGGTGGCCGCGGTCTACGCGTTCTACATCGCCAACTTCATCTACAAGGACATGGGCCCGCTGCACACCGAGGAGGGCGAGCCGAAAACCAAGTTGCTGAAGCACCCGCTCAGCCTGATCACGGTGTTCTTCCACAAGGACACCAAGAAGTCGCTGTTCGAGGCCGGCCGCACGACCATCATGCTGCTGTTCATCATCGCCAACGCGCTGATCCTCAAGCACGTGCTGACCGACGAGCAGATCCCGCAGGCGATCGCGGCCACCATGCTCGACGCCGGCTTCGGTCCGGTCATGTTCCTGGTGATCGTCAACGTCATCCTGCTGATCGGCGGTCAGTTCATGGAGCCGTCGGGTCTGATTGTCATCGTCGCCCCGCTGGTCTTCCCGATCGCGATCAGCCTTGGCATCGACCCGATCCACCTCGGCATCATCATGGTGGTAAACATGGAGATCGGCATGATCACGCCGCCGGTGGGCCTGAACCTGTTCGTCACGTCAGGTGTCGCGGGCATGTCGATGATGAGGGTGGTGAGGGCCGCCGCACCGTTCCTCGCGATCCTGTTCGTGTTCCTGATCATGGTGACCTACATCCCGTGGCTGTCGACCGCGATTCCGACCGCGCTGATGGGACCGGAGATCATCACCAACTAGGCTCTGCCAGGATCCTGCATTCGGGACGAAACGCCGCGCCAAGAGCGCGGCGTTTTTTTCATCTGGAGCGCTGGCTGACCGTGAACCGGTCAAGACGTATCGATCTCGGGCATCGATGCGTTCGCTGTGAACCCTGCATCATTTGAGCGAGGTCACTGGTGACCTCACGACCAGTGTGACTAGACTCGTCAGCGTGCAACATCAATTCACGAGAAGTGCATGAGCGACCTGCGCGTGTGGGATCTCCCCGTGCGTCTGTTCCACTGGGCGCTGGTGATCCTGGTGGTGACCTCGGTCACCACAGGCCTGACCGGTGGCAATGCGATGAGCTGGCACGAGCGCTCCGGCGTCGCGATCCTCGCCCTGCTGCTGTTCCGCTGGGGCTGGGGTTTCACCGGCAGCACCACCGCACGCTTCAGCGACTTCCTCAACGGCCCACGCAAGGTCATCGATTTCCTGGTCGTCGTCCTGCGCAACCGTCCTGCGCATGTCGCCGGTCACAACCCGCTCGGCGGCTGGATGGTGCTGTTCCTGATGCTCTCGCTGACGCTGCAGGCCACCACCGGACTGTTCGCCGATGACGAGATCTTCACCACCGGCCCGCTCGCCCATCTCGTCAGCGGTTCCACCACCAGCCTGCTGACCTCGATCCACGACACCAACGCCTGGGTGCTGATCACGCTGGCCGGGATCCACGTCGCCGCCGTGCTCTTCCACCTCCTGGTGCGGCACGAGAACCTGGTGCGCGCCATGGTCAGCGGTCGCAAGCCGTGGCCCGACGAACAATCGCAACCCTTATTGCGTTTCGCCGCTGGCTGGCTCGCCGCACTCTTGTTCGCGATTTCCCTGGGGGTCGTTCTCGCGACCCTCGCTCTCCTCGGCAGATAACTTGTAAAGGAGCACCTGCATGACCCTGTCACGTAACCTCAAGATCGCGGCGGCGGCCGCGCTCGGCCTGGCCACCTCGGCGGTCGCCTACGCCCAGTCCATGAAGCCCGAGGACGCGATCACCGCCCGCCGCGCCTATCACCGCGTCATCGCGCTGAACTTCGGTCCGCTCGGCGCCATGGCCAAGGGCGACATTCCGTTCAGTGTCGAGACCTTCAAGACCAACTCGGCACGCATGGCATCGGTGAGCAGCATGCCGGTGCTCTCCTACTACCAGGACGGCACGGACACCGATGCCGGTGACGTCAAGACCCGCGCGATGCCGGAGATCTGGCTCGACTGGGACAGCTTCAAGCAGAAGATGGAAACCATGCAGCAGGAGGTCGCCAAGCTCGCCGAGGTGGCGCAGACCGGCGACCAGGGGGCGATGAAGGCGCAGGTCGGTGCGACCGGCAAGTCCTGCAAGAGCTGCCACGACGACTTCCGCAACAAGTAGTCACGCAGCATCCGGAAACGGAACCGGCCGCACCTGGGTGGGTGCGGCCGGGTTTTTTATCGCCTCTGACGAAAAATCAGTGGGCGTGGTGCAACTCGTCGGCGACCAATGCCCGACGCGCGGCCAGGTCGCGTAGCAGCATCAGGTCCTCGGCGATCATGGCCGGGAAGCCGACACGCTCTCCGTCGCGATCGTCGACGAGCAGCGCGTCGAGGTAGGCGAGCACCTTGCCCGACTCCTCCCAGAGGTCCCCGATGCGCTGGGCGATGTGAGGGCAGCCCTCCTCGAGGCCCACCCCCTCGCCCATGAAGCCGTCCGGCGAGTAGGTCGCCCAGCTCGGCTTCTCGATGTTGAAGCGGCGCTTGAAGGATATCGCGCGCTCTTCGAACTCGGTGTGCCGCTCCTCGGAGCGCAGCAGGTGAAACAGCTTCAGCCACGGACGCGGTTCCGTGCTATCGAGCCCGGGACCATCGAGGTACTCCTCGATCATCAGGATCGCTTTCTCGGGCTCACCGAACAGCAACAGCACCTCGGATTGCTCGAGCAGGCTGTCAACCTCCTCGACGCTGAAGATGTAGTGACCGGCATCGGCCTCGGGGAGCAGCTCTTCAGGGTGTTCCCCTTTCTCTTCTTGCCCCTCTTCCTTCACTTCGCCCGGGGCCACAGCGGTGCTCGCCAGCATCTTCTCCTGCGCCGCGGAATGGGCCTCGCTTGCGTCGATCATGTCCTGGTGGACCGCCTCGGCCGCCTCTTCGATCTCGTGCAACTGCGCCTCGCGCTCGAGTTCCTTCTGCGCAATCAACTCGTCGAGGGTCGGGCCCTCATCCGTTGTGCTGCCGCCTCGTCGGAGCAGGAAGGCGAAGAAGATCAGCACCACGAAGATCGCGCCGGCCACCAGCAGGAGATTCTCATTGACCCAGTCCATCGGTGATGGTGCGGGCTTGGCTGCCGGTGCAGCGGGTTCGGGTTCGCTCTCGGTCTGTGGTGCAGGTGGAGGCACGCCCTCGGGTGCGGCGACGCTGACCGGCGCTGTGGATACCGTTGCGTCTGCCGCGTCAGCGGAAGTGGCAGCGGATTCTTCAGATGCCGAACCGGGCTCTTCCTGCGCAGTCAGCTGCTCGCTCTCGCGCGCCATGCGTTCGGCGACCAGCTGCAGCTCGGCAGCCTGCTGCCTGAGCTGGAGCAGGCGTTCCTGCAACTCGGCATTGAGCTTGCGCTCCTCCTCGGAGGCGGCGTTGAGCTTGGCCAGTTCCTCTTCGATCGCCTTCATCTCCGGAGTAACGATTGCTCCCTCCGGACGCTCACCGGTCAGCTCGAGGCGGAAATCCTCTTGCTTCGCCTCTGGCATGGGCTGTACGGCGGTTTCGGGTTCTGCCTCGGCTTGGGCTTCCTCGGTCTCGGCGAATACCGGCGCCTCACCCTTCGCCTTCCTGCCCTCCCAACCGGGCAGCGTCAGGGTCGCACCGGCCGGCAGGTAATCGGGCCCACGGCCTCGGAACACGTTGGGGTTGGCCGCGACGATCTCGTCGATCAGCTCCAGCCTGCGCTTACGGTCGCCACCGTCGAGACCACTCTCGACGATGATCCCGGTCAGCGTCTCACCGCGATCGACGAACCACTCGCCACCCTTGACATCGACCGGCGCCGGAGACCGTGGTTGTGTCGGCCTGACTCGTGTTACCTGGCGAGGTGCCGGCGCCGGTGCCGTCGATGGCTTCGGCGCGGCACGCGCGGCGCGCGTTGGGGCGGCCATGCCGGGCGGGTCGATCAGCAGGGTGATCTCGCGGTAGACACCGCCTTCACCACAGCCGACCTTGAGCGGGAAGACCAGGATCGGATCGGTGTAGGGACGCGAGGTGGTGATCAGTAGCTCCGCGCCGCTCGGGCCCTCGATCATCTGGAAACGCGCACGCGCCAGGTCCGGAATGAACGGTGATTCGACGCCTGGCGGGGAAGCGATGCGCACACACGCATTGGTGATGTTCTCGCCGGGGACGAATGAGAGCGTTACCCTGACCCTCAGCGGTTCACCGAGAAACGATTCGACCCGTGCCTTGCCTATGCCGACGGCACCCGCCTGGGTTGCGGCCAACCCGGCCAGTAGCAACGTAGCCGCTCCCACTCCCTTCACAAAATTGCGCACGCTGTTCATCCCTCGAAAGTATACGAAGCGCATGGTGCGATGCAACATGGGCGCTTATGCACCATCATCGTCACACGACCTATCGCAATCAATCTCCCCAAGGTGAGAGTGTAGCCGTTCTGACATCTGAAGTGTCACGCTGAGCCAAACCGGCGCGTGCCATAAGCGCGCTTGCCAAGCCCTGGCCACGTCACCAGAATGACCTGATGGACTCACGCCTCCCCCAGACCGACGAGATGATCGCTCGCCTGGTCGCATCCCCCTCGATCAGCAGCGTCGATCCCGAACTCGACATGGGCAACCGCGGCGTGTGCGAGTTGCTCGCGGAGTGGGCCGAAAAACTGGGCTTCCGCATCGACTGGCAGCCGATCCCGGGACACCCCGACAAGGTCAACCTGATCGCCACGCTCGGCGAGGGTCCGGGCGGACTGGTGCTGTCTGGGCACACCGACACCGTCCCCTACGATGCCACCCGCTGGACCAGCGACCCGTTCCGCACCGAGACTCGCGACGACCGGATCTACGGTCTCGGGACTGCCGACATGAAGGGCTTCTTCGCGGTCGCCCTGGCCGCCGCCGAGCGCTTCGCGGCCGGTCAGCTGCGCCAGCCGCTGGTGCTGCTCGCCACCGCCGACGAGGAGAGTGGCATGGCCGGTGCGCGTGAGCTGCTCACCGAGGGGCGACCGAAGGGTCGCCTGGCCCTGATCGGCGAGCCGACCGGACTGGCCCCGGTGCGCATGCACAAGGGCGTGATGATGGAGGGTATCCGGCTGGTCGGCCAGTCCGGTCATTCCAGCAATCCGGCGCTGGGCAACAACGCCATCGACGGCATGCACCTGGTGATCGGCGAGCTGATGGCGTGGCGCGAGGAGCTGCAGAAGCGCTGGAACCACCCGGCATTCGAGGTGCCCGGTCCGACCCTGAACCTCGGGCACATCCATGGCGGTGACAACCCGAATCGCATCTGCGGCGATTGCGAGCTGCGCATCGACCTGCGCCCCCTGCCCGGCATGGACCTCGTCGCCCTGCACGACGAACTGCATGAGCGCCTCGCGACACGCCTGGCCGACACCGGCCTGATACTGCATGTCGAGTCGCTGTTCCCTGGCCTGCCGGGCATGGAGACACCGGCCGACAGCCCGATGGTGCGCCTGGTCGAAGGGTTGACCGGGAAGGACGCCAGCGCGGTGCCGTTCGGCACCGAGGGTCCGTTCCTCCAGCAGCTCGGACTCGATACCGTCGTGCTCGGGCCCGGGGGCATCGGCCAGGCCCACCAGCCCGACGAGTACATCGCCCTGGAGCAGGTGCACGCCGGGGTCGAGCTGATCTCGCGGCTGATCGCCTCGAGCTGCACCGAGGCTTGAAGCCAAACGCTTGCTCTCGAGTGCCCGTTTAGTTTAACTTTCCTTTCTAAGTTCCTGTACGGAAAGAGCTCGTTATGGCAGAGCATGCCTCCAGTGGCAATGCGCAGCACGTCGCGTGGTTCCGCCACTCATCGCCGTACATCCATGCCCACCGTGGCAGGACGTTCGTCATCGCGTTTCCGGGCGAGGCGGTCGAGGACGACGGGTTCGCCGCATTCGTGCACGACGTTGCCCTGCTCTGCGCGCTCGGCATCCGCATCGTGCTGGTGCACGGCATCCGTCCACAGGTCGAGCAACGTCTCGCGGCACGCGACGTCGAATCGAACTACCACGCCGGATTGCGTATCACCGACGCGCTGGCATTGGGCTGCGTCAAGGACGCTGCCGGGGCGGTGCGTGTCGAACTCGAGGCGCTGCTCTCGATGGGCGTGGCCAACTCGCCCATGGCCGGGGCCCGGGTGCGCGTGGTCACCGGGAACTTCGTCACCGCCCGTCCCCTCGGCGTGCGTGATGGCGTCGATTTCTGCCATACCGGCACGGTCAGACGGGTCGACACCGACGCCATCGTTCGCCAGCTCGGCGACGGTGCGGTCGTGGTGCTCTCGCCCATCGGCTACTCGCCGACCGGGGAGGTCTTCAACCTGCCCTACGGGGAGGTCGCAGGCCAGGTCGCGGCATCGTTGCGAGCCGACAAGCTGATCTGTCTGGTCGACGGCGAGGGCCTGAGCGATCCGGACGGCGGACTCGTACGCCAGCTGAGCCCCACCGATGCCGACACCCTGCCCCACCACCCGCTCGACGGGGATGGTGAACGCGCGTTCAACAGCGCGGTCGAGGCCGTTCGCAACGGGGTGCGTCGCGCGCACCTGGTCGGCCGTGACGTCGACGGGGCGCTCCTGCTCGAACTGTTCACGCGCGACGGCATCGGTACGATGATCACCGCCGCACCTTACGACACGGTGGCCCACGCTTCGGTCGACGACATCGGGGGCATCCTCGAACTCATCGAGCCGCTCGAGCGCAGCGGCGTGCTCGTCGAGCGCTCCCGCGAGCAGCTCGAGATGGAGATCGAGCGCTTCACGGTGCTGCGCCGCGACGGCGCCGTGATCGGTTGCGGGGCGTTGCGCCCGTTCCCCGACGAGGGCATGGCCGAGCTCGCCTGCCTGGCTGTCCAGCCGCAGTACATGCACGGTGGGCGAGGCGAGCTGTTGCTCGAGCGCATCGAGCAGCAGGCGCGCGATGCCGGCCTGGACGCGATCTTCGTACTCACGACCCAGACCGCACACTGGTTCGCCGAGCGCGGCTTCGTCGCGGCCGCCGTCGAGGAGCTGCCTGTTTCACGCAAGTCGCTCTACAACTTCCAGCGCAACTCCAAGGTCTATCTCAAGCAGCTCTGATCCTGCACGTCCTTAGCACCTCGACCATACTTGGCCGAGGCCGGTAAGGGCCGCCGCGGGAGACCCGCATGCCGATCAGCAGCCGCGTCGCCGAGCTCCGCACCAGGCGAACCAAGATCGTCGCCACCCTCGGGCCGGCCTCGAGTTCGCCCACACAGGTCGCGCGCCTGGTACGCGCCGGGGTCAACGTGTTCCGCCTGAACATGTCGCACGGTGACCATGCCGGGCACGCCGAGGTCTATGCCACGGTACGCGCCACGGCCGAGCGCCTCGGCCGACCGGTCGCCGTACTCGCCGACCTGTGCGGGCCGAAGATCCGCGTCGGCACCTTCCCCGATGGCGCCATCCGGCTGCGTCGCGGCGAACGGATCACCGTGACCACGCGCCGCGTCCAGGGTGGTCCGGGACTGATCCCGTCGCAGTACCGAGGACTCGCCCGTGATGCCGCGCCTGGACAACGGCTGCTGCTGGCCGACGGTGCCTTCGAGCTGCGCGTGGAGCGGATCGATGGCAGCGAGCTGACCTGCCGCGTGGTGCAGGGTGGCCAGCTCGGAGACCGCAAGGGGATCAACCTGCCCGACGCGTCGGTCTCGGCACCCGCGCTGACCACCAAGGACCGCGCGGATGCCCGCTTCGCACTCGATCTCGGCGTCGACTTCCTCGCCCTGTCGTTCGTTCGCGACGCGGCCGACGTGCGCGCCCTGCGCCGCCTGGTCAGGCGCGCGGGCGGTGACGCGGCGATCATCGCCAAGATCGAGCGACCTGAAGCGCTGGAAGACAGCGACGCGATCGTCGCGGCCAGCGACGGGCTGATGGTGGCGCGTGGCGATCTCGGCGTGGAGCTGCCGCCGGAACAGGTGCCGGTCGCACAGCACCGCCTGATCGACCTCGCACGCGCGGCACAGAAACCGGTGATCGTCGCCACGCAGATGCTCGAGTCGATGATCGAGCAGAGCCGGCCCACGCGCGCCGAGGTGACCGATATCGCCCACTCGGTGGTGTCTGGCACCGACGCGGTGATGCTCTCGGCTGAGACCGCCGCCGGACGCCACCCGGTCGCTGCGGTCGAGATGATGGCCCGGATCGCGCGCCAAGCCGAGGGCTATTTGTGGGAACAGGGCGCATTCGGTTCCATGACCCAGGCCGCACCACCGCGCAACGACCGCTTCGGCGCGGCGCTGTCACGCGCCACTGCGCAGCTCTCCCGCGACCTCGAGATCCGCGCCATCGTCGTCATCTCGCGCAGCGGCACCACCACCGCCGAGGTCTGTTCTGCGCGTCCTGCCGCGCCGGTGCTGGCGGTCTCTTCCGACCCGGCGGTGTGTCGCCGTGTAGGACTGCTGTGGGGCGCGGTACCGGTGCATGTCGATCCCGCGCGCCTCGACGATCCGGTACGGCTCGCTCGCGAGGTGGCACGCGCGGCACGCCTGGCGCGACGCGGCCAGGCGGTGATGCTGGTGCGTGGCTTCAGCAGCGTTCCAGAGCGCAACACCCCGTCGGTCACGGTGCTCGAGATGCGATGAGGACGGGAGCCCCTACCCCGCGTGCCTTGTTAACCTGCCGCGGGTCTGCTTAATTTAAGGTCTACCAACGGGCTCATGCACCGGGCGTCTCGCAACCGGGCCGGGCCAGACACGACCCCACCGGAGAGACCACCGGGAATGGGGCAGCCAGTCAAGAACCACCAGGAGGGTACGCCCCATGCAACGATCTCTGGTCCTCGATCCCAAAAAATGCACCGGCTGCATGCAGTGCGAAATGGCCTGCTCACTGGAGAACGAAGGCTACGTGGTGCCGGCGCGTTCGCGCATCCGGGTGTTTGCGTTCCATGACGAGGGGCGTTATGCACCGTTCACCTGCACGCAGTGCAGCGAGGCGTGGTGCCTGCACGCCTGCCCGGTGGAGGCGATCACGATCGACGCGTCGACCGGCGCCAAGGTGGTGCACGACACCGTATGCGTCGGGTGCAAGGTGTGCACCATCGCGTGTCCGTTCGGCACCATCAACTACGCCTCAAACAGCGGCAAGGTGATCAAGTGCGACCTGTGCGGCGGCGAGCCGGCCTGCGCGCACGCCTGCCCGACCGGGGCGATCACCTATCAGGATGCCGACCAGACGGGTCTTGACCGCATGCGGCGCTGGGCGGGCGAAAGCCTCTCCTCGGCGACGGCCCAGTAAGGAGGAGACGAACATGGCATGGCAACGCAAGATCCTGCGGGTGAACCTGACCGAAGGCACCTGCACCCCCGAGCCGCTGAACATGGAGTGGGCGGCCCAGTACCTAGGCCAACGCGGCCTGGCGACGAAGTACTTCGTCGAGGAGGTCGACGCGACGGTCGACCCGCTGTCGCCGGACAACAAGATGATCATGGCGACCGGTCCTCTGACCGGCACCATCGCCTCGACCGGCGGCCGCTACTCGGTGATCACCAAGGGCCCGCTCACCGGCGCGATCGCGTGCTCCAACTCGGGCGGCTACTTCGGCGCCGAGATGAAGTTCGCGGGCTGGGACATGATCATCTTCGAGGGCAAGGCGGATGCTCCGGTCTACCTCTACCTCGAGGACGACGAGGCCGAGCTGCTGTCGGCCGACGCGATCTGGGGCAAGACCACGTGGGACACCGAGGCGTGGATCCACACCCAGCACCAGGATCCGCAGATCCGCATCTCGTCGATCGGCCCCGCCGGTGAGAATGGCGTGACCTACGCCTGCATCGTCAACGACCTGCACCGCGCGGCGGGCCGCTCGGGCGTCGGCACGGTGATGGGCTCGAAGAACCTCAAGGCCGTGGCGATCCGTGGCACCCAGGGGGTGCGCACCGTCAAGGACCCGTCGCGCTTCATGGAGGCGACGACGGCGGCGAAGAAGGTGCTGGCCGACAACGCGGTCACCGGCCAGGGGCTACCGACCTACGGCACCCAGGTGCTGATGAACGTGATCAACGAGACCGGCGCCCTGCCGACGAGGAACCACCGCGACGTCCAGTTCGAGGGTGCGGGGAAGATCTCCGGCGAGGCGATGCACGAGCCGCGCGCAAGCGACGGCAAGCCGAACCTGGTGACCAACGCGGCGTGCTTCGCCTGCACCATCGCCTGTGGACGGGTCTCGCGCCTCGACAAGAACCACTTCACGGTCAAGAACAAGCCGGAGTACTGGGGTGCCTCGGGTGGGCTCGAGTACGAAAACGCCTGGGCCCTAGGCGCCGCCACCGGCACCGACGACCTCGAGGCGCTGACCTACGCCAACTTCCTGTGCAACGCCTACGGCATGGACCCGATCACCTTCGGCACCACGCTCGGCGCAGCGATGGAACTCAAGGAGATCGGCGCCCTGGACGGCGTGGAGACCGGTGATGACCTGGTCTTCGGTTCGGCGCAGGCGCTGGCCGACCTGGTCGAGAAGACCGGCAAGGGCGAGGGTTTCGGCGTCGAGCTCGGACTCGGCTCCAAGCTGCTGTGCGATAAGTACGGCCACCCGGATCTGTCGATGTCGGTCAAGGGCCAGGAGTTCCCGGCCTACGACTCGCGCGGCATCCAGGGCATGGGCCTCGCCTACGCGACCAGCAACCGTGGCGCCTGCCACCTGCGTGGCTACACCGTCGCTTCCGAAGTGCTGGGCATTCCGGTCAAGACCGACCCGCACGCGACCGAGGGCAAGGCAGAGCTGGTCAAGGCATTCCAGGACGCGACCGCGGCGTTCGACTCGGCGGGCATCTGCCTGTTCACGTCGTTCGCCTGGACATTGGCCGACGTCGCACCTCAGGTCGATGCCGCGTGCGAGGGTGAGTGGTCGGTCGAGAACCTGGGCGAACTCGGCGAACGGATCTGGAACCTCGAGCGCGAGTTCAACCTGCGTGCGGGACTCACTGCCAAGGACGACACCCTGCCCAAGCGCCTGCTGACCGAGGCGGCGAAGACCGGTCCGGCCAAGGGGCTGGTCAACAAGCTCGGCGAGATGCTGCCCGAGTACTACCAGCTGCGCGGCTGGAGCGAGGACGGCGTGCCCACCGACGAGACGCTCAAGCGCCTCGGGCTGTGATCCACATCGGACGCTGAAGCCGGCCCCCGCCCGACCGGGTGGGGGCCTCGCGTTTCCATCCACCGTACCCCAGGAGTCGATCATGCAGCACGTCATCATCGGCAACGGCCCCGCCGGCGTGGTCGCAGCCGACACCCTGCGCAAGGCCGACCCGCAGGCCTCCATCATCCTGCTTGGCGACGAGCCGGAACCGCCTTATGGGCGCATGGCAATCCCCTACCTCCTCGAAGGCAACATCGACGAGGCCGGCACCCACCTGCGGCGTGATGCAGACCATTTCACCAGGCACGACATCGAGCTGCGCCAGGGCCGCGTGACCTCGGTCGATACCGAAGCTTCCGAGCTGACGCTCGATGGTGGCGACTCGCTCGGCTTCGACCACCTGCTGATCGCGACCGGTTCACGGCCGAACCGGCCACCGATCCCGGGCATCGACGACCCGCGGGTACAGACCTGCTGGACCCTGGCCGACGCACGCGCGATCGCGCAGCTGGCCGACAAGGATGCCGAGGTGGTGCTGCTCGGCGCCGGTTTCATCGGCTGCATCGTGCTCGAGGCGCTGGCCGCGCGGGGCGTGAAGCTCACCGTGGTCGAGATGGCCGACCGGATGGTCGCGCGCATGCTCGACGCGAATGCCGGCAGCATGCTCGGGACGTGGTGTGAACAGCACGGGGTCAGCGTGCGCACCGGCGTCTCGGTGACGGGGGTCGATGGCAGTGGTGAGCGCCTCGACGTGAGCCTCGACGACGGCAGCAGCCTGCCTGCACAGTTGTTGATCCTGGCTGCCGGCGTGCGCCCGAATATCGATTTCCTCGACGGCTCCGGCATCGAGACCGATAACGGAATCCTCGTGGACGAGTGCCTGCACACCAGCAAGCCGGGCATCTTCGCCGCCGGCGACGTCGCCCAGGGTCGCGACTTCAGCACCGGCCACCGTATGGTGCACGCAATCCAGCCGGTCGCGGCCGACCAGGGACGCTGCGCCGCGATGAACATGGCCGTGCACCCGACCGCCTATCCCGGCGGGCTGGCGATGAACGTGCTCTCGACCCTCGGCCTGGTCTCCTGCTCATTCGGCGCCTGGGACGGGGTCGATGGTGGCGACAGCACACAGCTGCTCGACCGGGAACGTTTCCGTTATCTGAACCTGCAGTTCGCCGCGGATCGCCTGGTCGGTGCGACCGGCATCGGCCTGACCGAGCACGTCGGCGCCTTGCGCGGCCTGATCCAGTCACGCCAGCGCCTCGGTCCGTGGAAGGCGCGGCTGCAGCGCGATCCGACCCGCATCATGGAGGCGCTGGTCGGCTGCTCGGTGCAGCTCTGATCAACCGCGACCGATGCGCGTCAAACTGAAGCTGTTCGCATCATTGCGACCGCTGCTGGCGGGCGCGAAGAACGGCGAAATCCTGGTCGACCTCGACGCCGGGGCCACACCGCAGACGCTGATCGAGCGTTTCGCGCTGCCGCGCGAGCAGGTGCACCTGATTCTGGTGAACGGTTTCTACGTCGCCCCCGATGCAGCCGGCGAACGGGCACTCGAGGAGGGTGACGAGGTTGCAATGTGGCCGCCGGTGGCCGGCGGCTAGCCTCCACCACGTCGGTAGTAGCTGTCGAAACGGGCCAGGAACGCGTCGAAGCGCTCCCGAGAGACCCCCTCCCAGCGCATCGTCACCTCTGTCACCGGGATCGTCATGAGTGCGATGCGTCGCTCACCTTCCACGCCCAGGGCGATCTCGATCCATCCCGTGCCATGCTCGACCCGCACACGATCACCCTCGGCACGCCAGGCCAGGTCGCCGAGCGCCTGTGGCAGCAGGCGCCAGAAATCGGCGTGAGCGAGGCCCATCTCGCGTTCGAGCAGGCCAGAGTCGTCCGGGGTTGCGGTCATTTGCAGTCCTGGCGCGCGTGAGGAATCAACATGGCAGCATCGGGCTCCAAAGGTGACCGACAGCAGTTCGCATCTGTCGGCGGGCACTCGCGTCGGCGCTGAACTGAAACGCAGCGCCGGAAAATCGTCCTAGTCGAGGTTGGGCGTCACCGCCCAGCGGATCGACCAGCCACCCTCATCGTCACGCTCGAGCGCCAGGATCCCGGCATTCTGCATGCGGTAGATGCGCCGTTCCGGGTCGCCGACCAGCAGCAGCCCGGCGAGCCGCTCGAGGAATGGCAAATGGCCGACCAGCATCAGCCGGTCTTCGAGTCGCCCGCGGGCGAAGGCGGCGACGTCGTCACGAGGTGCGAGCCCGGCCGCCTCGCTCACGCCCTGCGTTGGCTCCAGTGCCCTGGCGAACAGCTCGGCGGTCTGGGCCGCACGCAGCTTGCCGCTGTGTTCGATGCGTGCGACCGACAGCGCGAAGTGACGCGCGATGTCGGCGACGCTTTCGACCTCGCACCGACCGCTCTCACTGAGCGGACGGGCGGGGTCCTGCGCCTCGTCCACGCAGCGACCGTGCTGGACGAGGTAGAGGCGCATGCAGGCGGTTTCAGGCGGCCTGGTAGACGCCGCGACTCGGCGAGGTCACCTGGCCCTTCTTCTTCAGCCCGGCGAGCGCCTGAGCCAGGTAGGTGGCATCGAGCCCCTCCTTCTCGAGGCGCGCCTTCAGGTCGCGTCCCTGGATCGGACCGTGCTTGGTGACCAGCTCGAGGGCCCGCGCACTGAGCTGGCCGCGTGGTGCGCCGCTGCTGCGCCTGGCGCGCTGCTTCTTGCCGCCCTGCAGCTTGGCGAGCTCCTTGTCGATCGCCTTCAGCGCCTTGTTGTGCTCGGCAACCAGCGCCTTGCGCTGCGCCTTGAGTTCAGCGATCTGCTCTTTCGACTGATCCACCACGGCAGCCTCTTCCTGCTCGCGCTGGCGGGCCAGCTCGTAGAGTTCCTCCGCGGACATCTTCTCGACCGACTTGCGACGTGGCATCTGTTCTTCCTCGATGTGTTTGGTGATCAGAAAACCGCGAAATGGTAACAGAATCGGAACCCGTACCTAACTGCACGCGGACCAGCGGTGAACCCCCTCATCTCCCAGCGTCGTGGCCAGCGCGGTGCGTGACGGTGATCGACGAAAGTGGACCAGGTGGCCTGGGCAGCGGCAGTCGCTGGCTCCGAACCGGGCGGCTGAGATCCTGGCCCCGGGCAGCGCCAGCAACGCCCTTGCCCAGGCGTGCTCGAGACGCCGGCCGGCGTAGCTGAACCAGACCTCGCGCACCGGCACGAGCTCACGCAACCGGTCCACGTGCCAGTGCGGCCGTCCACGACCAGCCACGTGCCGTGCGACCCTGGCGGCCACGCCGCCCGGCCCGAAGGCACTGCCGGCGTAGTAGTGGCTGCCCGCGTCGAGGTGGAGCATGCCCAGCGCACCCACCTCGA